>NZ_JBFAXX010000019.1:0-128673 GCF_040680995.1 Kitasatospora sp. NPDC051914 | reverse complement strand
CTGATCCGCATCCCGGCGACCCCGACGCTGCTGCAGCCGCTGGTCTCCACGGTGCCGCTGCAGGTCTTCGCCTGCGAGCTGGCCACCGCCAAGGGCCACGAGGTCGACCAGCCGCGCAACCTGGCGAAGTCCGTCACCGTCGAATAGCCGCCCCCGCCCGACCGGGCCCCTGCGGTGGCTGTGCCCTACCGCAGGGGCTCCGTGTCGAGCGCGAACGAGAACGGTGCGGGCAGGTCGAGGGGCTTGCCGAAGGCCGCCTGGGTGTGGACGGTGTAGTCCCCGTCCACCGGGTCGGTGAACAAGGTGGCGCTTCGGTAGCTGCGGTCGATCAGCAGGTAGCAGGGGATGCCGGCAGCCGCGTAGCCGCGGCGCTTGGCCTCGCGATCCTTGGCCGGGTTGCCGGAGGTGATCTCGAACACCAGCAGGACCCCTGCCGGCGATGCCCAGGGCTCGGCATCCTCGAAGTGTCCCACCGGGCTGATGGTGCCGTCCGGGATGAACCGGCCACCGGGCGTGATCAGACCCTTCGTCCCGGCCAGGTCCACTTCGACTGCGGCTTTGCGGATGAACTGCCTGACGAGCAGGGCGAACGCGGTCTCGTGGGACCCGTCCGGTGGCGGTGTCACGACGATTTCCCCCTCGATGAGCTCGGCCTTGTAGCCCGGCGGGGTTTCCAGCTCCAGGAACGTCCGGAGCAGGTCGTCCGCAGGCAGCGGGTGCTCGACAGCCGGCATGGCAACCATGGCCCTTCTCCCTCCTGCCGATCGGCGCCGTGGCACACGGTAGGCGTACGGATCGGTGCCGGAGGGGGCTCGCAGCGGTTCTCACTCGAAAGTGTGCCGTACAGTCCCGGGCAGCGGCCGGTGTCGGAGAAGGAGTACGCGGGTGATCATCGGGGTCGGGATCGACGTCGCGGAGATCGAGCGGTTCGGGGTTTCGCTGGAACGCACCCCGCACCTCGCGGACCGGCTGTTCACCGAGGCCGAACTGACGCTGCCGTCCGGGGCGCGCCGCGGCACCGCCTCGCTCGCCGCCCGGTTCGCCGCCAAGGAGGCGCTGGCCAAGGCCCTCGGCGCGCCCCCCGGGCTGCGCTGGACGGACGCCGAGGTGCACACCGAGGACTCCGGCCGGCCGGTGCTCAAGGTCACCGGCACGGTCGCCGAGCGGGCCGCCGCACTGGGCGTCAGGTCGTGGCATGTGTCGCTGAGCCACGATGCGGGCGTAGCGTCGGCGGTAGTGATCGCCGAAGGCTGACGCCAGCCACGGGAGGCCGCCTTGCGCCGTGCACACACCGTCGACCAGGTCCGGGCCGCCGAGGCCGACCTGATGGCCCGGCTGCCGGAGGGCGCGCTGATGCAGCGGGCCGCCGCCGGCCTCGCCGCGACCTGCGCGCGCCTGCTGCCGCGGGTCTACGGCAGCCGGGTGCTGGTGCTGGCGGGCAGCGGGGACAACGGTGGTGACGCCCTGTACGCGGGTGCGCGGCTGGCCCGCCGCGGTGCACGGGTGTCCGCGGTGCTGCTCCACCCGGAGAAGGCGCACGCCGGCGGCCTCGCCGCACTGCGGGCGGCCGGCGGCCGGGTGACGGCGGATCAGGGCGAGTTCGAGCGGGCCGACCTGGTGCTGGACGGCATCGTCGGGATCGGCGGCCGCGGCGGGCTGCGGCCCGAGGCACAGCCGTACGCCGCACTGCCCCGGCGGGGACGGGTGGTCGCGGTGGACGTGCCGAGCGGCGTGGACCCGGACACCGGCGAGGTGCCGGGGGTGGCGCTGCGCGCGGACGTGACGGTCTGCTTCGGCACCCACAAGCCGGGGCTGCTGGTCGATCCGGGCGCCTCGTACGCCGGTGTGCTGCAGCTGGTCGGGATCGGCCTGGAGCTGCCGCCGGCCCCGGTGGCCGTGCTGCAGCACGCGGACGTCGCCGCGCTGCTGCCGCTGCCCGGGGCGGAGAGCGACAAGTACCGGCGCGGCGTGGTCGGGGTGGCGGCCGGTTCGGCGCGCTACCCGGGGGCGGCGGTGCTGGCCGTCGCCGGGGCGCTGCGCGGCGGGGCCGGCGCGGTGCGCTACGCCGGGACGGCGGCCGCCGAGGTGGTGCGGCGCTTCCCGGAGGCGCTGGTGACCGAGGGCGGGCCGCGGGAGGCGGGCCGGGTCCAGGCCTGGGTGGTCGGCCCGGGCTCCGGCGAGGGCGTCGAGGGGCTGCTGCCGCAGGTGCTGGCGGCCGACGTGCCGGTGCTGGTCGACGCGGACGGCCTGACCGAGCTCGCCCGGCTCGGCCCGGCCGCACTGGCCGGCCGGACGGCGCCCACCCTGCTCACCCCGCACACCGGCGAGGCGGCCCGGCTGCTCGCGGGCGCGGACGGCGGAGCGCCGCCCGCCGCGGACGGCCTCGCGGCGGCCCGGCTGGCCACCGCACGGCGGCTCGCCGCCGCCTACCGGGCCACCGTGCTGCTCAAGGGCTCCACGACGGTGGTCGCCGACCCGGAGGGCGCCGTCCGGGTGAACCCGACCGGCACCTCCTGGCTCGCCACGGCGGGCAGCGGCGACGTGCTGTCCGGGCTGGCGGGCGCCCTGCTGGCGGCGGGCCTCGGGCCGCTGGACGCCGGATCCGCGGCCGCCTACCTGCACGGCCTGGCCGGACGCACCGCCGCGGACGGCGCCCCCACCGCCGCCCTGGACGTCGCGGAGGCGCTGCCGGAGGCCTGGCGGGCGGTGCGCTCGGCGGCGGGCGGCCGCTGAACCCGGCCGCGCCGCGGTGGGCCCGGAGCGGTACGGTGCCGCGGAACCAAATGCTCCGTTTCGCGCGTCTCCCACTGACGACCGCCGTGCCCGGCCGGGGTCGTGAGCCGGGCAGCGGCGCCGGTCTGGGAGACTGATACGCGATGACAACTGCGAAGACGACCGGGACGACCGCCCTCACCCACGGGGTCCGCGCCGAGGCCGCCATCGATCTGGCCGCCCTGCGCGACAACCTCGCCGCACTGGGGGCGCGCACCGATGCCGCGCTGATGGCCGTGGTCAAGGCGGACGCCTACGGCCACGGCGCGCTGCCGTGCGCCCGCGAGGCGGTCGCGGCGGGCGTCCGCTGGCTCGGCACGGCCACCCCCGAGGAGGCGCTGGCCCTGCGCGCCGCGGGCATCCATCCGGACCAGGCCCGCATCCTGTGCTGGCTGTGGACACCCGGCGGCCCCTGGCAGCAGGCGCTGCGGGCGCACGTCGACGTGTCCGTCAGCGGCCTGTGGGCGCTGGACGAGCTGCTCGCCGCCGTCCGCGAGACCGGCGTGCCCGGCCGCGTCCACCTGAAGGCCGACACCGGCCTCGGCCGCAACGGCTGCCAGCCGCACGACTGGCCCGTCCTGGTCGACGCCGCGCTGCGCGCCCAGGCCGAGGGCATGATCGAGGTCGTCGGCCTGTGGTCGCACTTCGCGGCCGCCGACGAGCCCGGCCACCCCTCCGTCCAGGCCCAGCTGGACTCCTTCGCCGGTGCCGTCGCGCACGCCGAGACCCGCGGGGTGCGCCCCGAGGTCCGCCACCTGGCCAACTCGCCCGCCACCCTGCTGCTGCCGCAGTCGCACTACGACCTCGTCCGGCCCGGCCTGGCCATGTACGGCCTGTCGCCGGTGCCCGACATCGGCACCCCGGCCGACTTCGGGCTGCGCCCGGTGATGTCGCTCAGCGCGCGCCTCGCCCTGGTCAAGACCGTCCCCGGCGGGCACGGCGTCAGCTACGGGCACCACTACACCACCCCCGGCGACACCACCCTCGGCCTCGTCCCGGTCGGCTACGCGGACGGCATCCCCCGGCACGCCTCCAACACCGGCCCGGTGCAGATCGCCGGCAAGTGGCGCACGGTCGCCGGCCGCGTCGCCATGGACCAGTTCGTGGTGGACCTCGGCGGCGACACCCCGGCGGTCGGCGAGGAGGTCCGGCTCTTCGGCAGCGGCGAGCACGGCGAACCCACCGCCGAGGACTGGGGCCGCGCCTGCGGGACCCTCTCGTACGAGATCATCACCCGGATCGGCTCCAGGGTCCCCCGCCGCTACATCGGCGACAGCGCGTGGACGGGAGCCTGATGACCCAGCCCGCCGACGGCAGTCCCGTCGCCGCGGTGGCCAAGGCCGCCGGGGCGGCCTCCGGCGGCGTGAGCCGGGCCGGGCTGATCGGCATATCGCTCGGCGTGGTCGCGGCCGGCGCCGCCGCGGGCGTCGCCATCGAGCGGCTCACCGTCGGCCGCTCCATGCGCCGCAGGGCCCGCGAGGAACTCGACGCCGCGGCCCCCTACGGCTCGCTGCGCGGCCGCCCGCGCACCGTCGCCGCACCCGACGGCACCGAGCTGTACGTCGAGCTCGACGGCACCGGCTGGGCCGAGCCCGCGCCCGAGCCGGCCGGCGAGGAGGGCCGCCACCGGCGCGCCTGGTTCACCCGGCGGCGCGGCACCGGGCCGGTCGACCGCACCGGGCTGCCCGGCCTGCTCGGCGGCACCGGCGCCCTCGCCCGCGCCGACCGGCGCCCCGGACGGGCCGCCGCGGAGGCGCAGCCGCAGCTCACCGTGGTCTTCTGCCACGGCTACTGCCTCAACCAGGACAGCTGGCACTTCCAGCGCGCCGCGTTCCGCGAGGGCATGCGGCTGGTCTTCTGGGACCACCGCAGCCACGGCCGCTCCGAGCGGTCCCGCTCCTACCTCGGCGGCGAGCCCGCCTCGATCGACCAGCTCGGCGCCGACCTCAAGGCCGTCCTCGACGCGGTCGCCCCCGAGGGCCCCGTCGTGCTCGTGGGCCACTCCATGGGCGGCATGACCGTGATGGCCCTCGCCGACCAGCACCCCGAGCTGTTCCGCGAGCGCGTCGCCGGCGTCGGCCTGGTCGGCACCCTCGCCGGCGACTGGAACTCCGTCACCCTGGGCCTCCCACCGGTCGGCGCCCGGCTGCTGCGCAAGCTCGCCCCCGCCACCGTGAAGCTCCTCGGCCGCCAGGTCGAGCTGGTCGAGGCGACCCGCCGGTTCGGCGCGGACGTCGCCGCCGTCTTCTACCGCCGCTTCTCCTTCGGCTCCAAGGACGTCGACCCGCAGGTCGTCCGGTTCGCCGAACAGCTCCTCGACGCCACCCCGATCGACGTGGTCGCCGAGTTCTACCCGGCGTTCGGCCTGCACGACAAGAAGACCGCCCTCGCCGCCCTCGACGGCATCCCCGTCCTCGTCCTGGCCGGCAGCGAGGACCTGCTCACCCCGCCCGCGCACAGCGAGGAGATCGCCCGGGCGCTGCCCGGCGCCGAACTCGTCGTCCTCCCCGAGACCGGGCACCTGCTGATGCTGGAACGCCCGGAGGAGGTCGACCGGCACCTGTCCGAGCTGCTGCACCGCGCCGCCGACCACGCCCGGGCCGTCCCGCCGCCCGCCCTGCGCCCCGACCACTGACCCGCGGCGCCCGCCGCCACCCGGAAGGACACCGACACCCCCATGGGCAACCAGCTCACCCTCACCGTCGCCACCCCCGAGCGGATGGGCCGGCTCGGGCAGGGGCTCGCCGCGCTGCTGCGCCCCGGCGACCTGGTGCTGCTGCACGGGGAGCTCGGTGCCGGGAAGACCACGCTGACCCGCGGCCTCGGCGAGGGCCTGGGGGTGCGCGGCGCGGTCACCTCGCCGACCTTCGTGATCGCCCGGGTGCACCCCTCGCTGAGCGGCGGCCCGGCCCTGGTGCACGTCGACGCGTACCGGCTCGGCGGCGGCCTGGACGAGATGGAGGACCTCGACCTCGACGTGTCGTTGCCGGAGTCGGTGGTCGTCGTCGAGTGGGGCGAGGGCAAGGTCGAGCAGCTCAGCGAGGACCGCCTGGAGGTCCGCATCGACCGGGCCATCGGCGCCGCCGCCCACCCGGACGACCTGGACCCGCGCCGGGTCACCGTCATCGGCCTCGGCGGCCGCTGGGACGGCATCGACCTCACCGCCCTCGACGAGGGCTGACCCCGCGCCCGCAGGGGCGTTCCCGTGCGACACCTTCCGACACTTGCCGACACCGTGTCGGGAAAGTGTTGCGGCCCGGGCCGCCCTCGTGGTGGGATGGGAGCTGCGGTTAGGTCTGCCTAACTAGGGAGGCGCCCCATGGCGAGCACCACCCCCGCTGCGGCACCCGAGCCGCAGGACCGCCCCGACGAGCCCGCGATCCGGGCCGACCAGGTCCCGATGCGGGCCCTGCTGGCCGCCTGCGCGTCCGCAGCAGCCGTCTCCACCCCGCCCGAGCGGCCCCGGCCCGCCCGCCCGGAGCCCGCCGCCCCACCGCGCGCCGCCTGACGGGCGCCCGCCGGGGGCCGGCGCCTACGGCGCGACGACCACCCGGGTGCCGGTCGGGGCGAAGTCCCAGAGCAGCTGGCCGTCGGCCCGCGCCGAGCGGATGCCGCCCGTCCGCAGCCCCGGGTCCGGCGGCGCCGTCGACCCGTCCACGGCCGCGCCGAAGCCGAACACCACGTCGCCCTGCTGGGCGAACCGCACGACGTGCTCGATCTGCCGACGGTCGGTGCCCTTCCCGGCCGCCGACCGGCTGTACACGCTGTAGTTGCCCGGAGGGGGCTCCGTCGACCCCGGCGTCACCGCGAACGAGGCCTGCAGCTGCGGCGTCTTGCGCGGGTCCACCAGCCAGACCCGGTGCTCGGAGACCGAGTACACGATGCGGTAGCCCGTCCCCGAGGAGGCGGGCAGCGCGGGAGCGGAAGGCGCGGGGGCGGCGCTCGGCGTGGCCTCGGCGGGCAGGCCGGCGGCCGCCCGGGCCGCCTCGGCCCGCGCCTGGGCGCCGTCCGCCTGGACGGCCAGCAGCGCCACCACCGCCACGGCCCCCGCCGTCAGCCCGGCCACCACCACGCCAGGACCCATCCTCACCACGCACGCTCCCGCCGCTCGCTCCACGCGTCGGCCCCATCGTGCCAGGTCCGTGCCCGCCCGTAGGCGCGATCCGATGGTGTGTTCCCCACCCAGCCCCGGCCCCGCCCGCACCGGCGGGGCAGCACCCCCGGCGGACCCTCTAACCTTGGTGCCGTGCTGCTGCTCGCGTTCGACACCGCAACCCCCGCCGTCACCGCCGCCGTCCACGACGGCACGACCGTCCTCGCCGAGTCCTACGAGGTCGACGCCAGACGGCACGGCGAGCTGCTCCTGCCGACCGTCGGCCACGTGCTGCGCACCGCCGGCGTCGACAAGCGCGAGCTCACCGCGATCGCGGTCGGGGTCGGCCCCGGCCCGTACACCGGGCTGCGCGTCGGCCTGGTGACCGCGGCCGCCCTCGGCCACGCGCTCGGCCTGCCGGTGCACGGCGTCTGCACCCTGGACGCGATCGCGCACCAGGCCCGCCTGGAGGGGCTCACCGGCCCGTTCACGGCGGCCACCGACGCGCGCCGCAAGGAGGTCTACTGGGCCGCGTACGACGAGGACGGCACCCGCACCGACGGCCCCTCGGTCGACCGGCCCGGCGACCTCGCACCGCCGCAGCGCTCGGTCGGTGCCGGCGCCCTGCTCTACCCGGACACCTTCCCCGGCGCGACCGGCCCGGAGCACGTCTCCGCCGGGGCCCTCGCCGACTTCGCCGCCCGCGAGCTGGCGGCCGGCCGGGAGCTGCTGCCCAACGCCCCGCTGTACCTGCGCCGCCCCGACGCCCAGGTCCCGGCCGGCTACAAGGCGGTGCTCCCCGCATGACCGGGCCGTCGGCCGCTGACCGGGACGTCCGATGGACGTGATCCTCCGCCCCATGCGGTGGTGGGACATCGAGCCGGTCATGGAGCTCGAACTGCGGCTCTTCCCCGAGGACGCCTGGTCGCCCGGCATGTACTGGTCCGAGCTGGCCGAGGCCCACCCCGGCGGCTCCCGCCACTACACCGTCGCCACCACCGAGGAAGGCGCGATCGTCGGCTACGCCGGGCTGATGGCCGTCGGCGCGGAGAGCGACGTCCAGACCATCGCCGTGGACGAGCGCCTGCAGGGCGCCGGCCTCGGCACCGCCCTGCTGACCGACCTCGTCGAGGAGTCCGCCCGCCGCGGCTGCACCGAACTGCTGCTGGAGGTCCGGGTGGACAACCTGCGCGCCCAGCGGCTGTACGAGCGGTTCGGCTTCCAACCGGTCGGCGTCCGCCGCGGCTACTACCAGCCCGCGAACGTCGACGCGCTCGTCATGCGCCTCGACCACCCCACGCACGATTCGAAGGACCCGAAGAATGGCTGACGAACCGCTCGTCCTCGGCATCGAGACCTCCTGCGACGAGACCGGCGTCGGCATCGTGCACGGCACCACGCTGCTCGCCGACGCTGTCGCCTCCAGCGTCAACGACCACGCCCGCTACGGCGGCGTCGTCCCCGAGATCGCCAGCCGCGCGCACCTGGAGGCGATGGTCCCCACCATCCGGCGCGCCCTGGACACCGCCGGCGTGAAGGCCACCGACCTCGACGGCATCGCCGTCACCGCCGGCCCCGGCCTGGCCGGCGCGCTGCTGGTCGGCGTCTCCGCCGCCAAGGCCTACGCCTGGGCGCTCGACAAGCCGCTGTACGGCGTCAACCACCTCGCCTCGCACATCTGCGTCGACCAGCTGGAGCACGGCCGGCTGCCCGAGCCGACCATGGCGCTGCTGGTCTCCGGCGGCCACTCCTCGCTGCTGCTGTCCGCCGACATCACCAGCGACGTCCGCCCGCTCGGCGCCACCATCGACGACGCCGCCGGCGAGGCCTTCGACAAGGTCGCCCGGGTGCTCGGCCTCGGCTTCCCCGGCGGCCCGATCGTCGACCGCACCGCCCGCGAGGGCGACGGGAAGGCCATCGCCTTCCCGCGCGGCCTGAGCGCGGCGAACGACCCCGCGTACGACTTCTCCTTCTCCGGCCTGAAGACCGCCGTCGCCCGCTGGGTGGAGGCCAGGCGCCGGGCCGGCGAGGAGGTGCCGATCGCCGACGTCGCCGCCTCCTTCCAGGAGGCCGTCACCGACGTGCTCACCCGCAAGGCCGTCCGGGCCTGCAAGGACAACGGCGTCGACCACCTGATGATCGGCGGCGGCGTCGCCGCCAACTCCCGCCTGCGCGAGATGGCCCAGCAGCGCTGCGACAAGGCCGGCATCGTGCTGCGGGTGCCCCGCCCGGGCCTGTGCACCGACAACGGCGCGATGGTCGCCGCGCTCGGCGCCGAGATGGTCCGGCGCAACCGCACCCCCTCCGCCTTCGACCTGTCCGCGGACTCCTCGCTGCCGGTCACCGAGGTGCACGTCCCGCACACCGAGTTCCACGCGCACGCCCACGAGTCGCTCGGGTGACCCGGGCCCACATGTGGGAGGCCCGTGCCGCCGAGGGGCGGGCCGCCGAACTGGAGCACTGGGTGCGCGAGAGGGCGCTGCCCGGCCTGCGCGCCGCCGGCCCCGAGCGGCTGGAACTCCTCACCGCCGCGGGCGACCGCGTCCTGCTCATCACCTGGTGGACGGGCGAGCCGGGGCACGTCCCCGATCCGCCGGACGGGTTGCTCGCGCGACCCGTCCACCGGTGGTCGTTCACCAGTACGCACGTCGAGTAGCGTGCTTTCCTGAGAAATCGCTGACCCGGTCCTGCGGCCGGGCTGGGTGGGGGAGCGCGCGTTGCCGAAGAGGTCCTTGTCCTGCGTCCTGGGGGCAGCGGCCCTCCTGGCGACCCTGACGGCGTGCGGCAGCACCCCGCGCAGCGCGGCGCAGGCCCCGCCGGCCCGCACCACCGCGCCCGCGAGCGGCGCGCCCGCCACCACCGCGGCGGCCGCCCCCGCCGGCGATCAGGCCGCGGCCCCCGCCGCAGCCTGGGCCAAGTGGGGCCTCAAGCCGCTGCCCGCCGCCCCGGCCGCGCCCGCCGACAAGCCGGTCAAGCTGCCGGCCACCGGGCCCGTCCCGGTCTTCAGCGAGGTGCCGACCACCGACAAGGTCGTCTTCATCACCATCGACGACGGCGCCGAGAAGGACCCGAAGTTCGTCGAGATGGCCACCGACCTCAAGGTGCCCTTCTCGATGTTCCTGACCCGCGACATCGTCCGCAGCGACTACGGCTACTTCAAGCCGCTGCAGGCCCTCGGCAACCGCATCCACAACCACAGCACCGGCCACCCCGCGATGAGCGGCCTGACCGCCGACCGGCAGAAGGCCGAGGTCTGCGACGCCCAGAGCGCCCTCACCGAGCAGTACGGCACCGCCCCGCTGCTGTTCCGCCCGCCCTACGGCGACGGCGCGCACAGCCCCGGCCTGAACAGCGCCGTCCGCCAGTGCGGCCCGCGCGCCGTGGTGCTCTGGCGCGAGTCCATGCAGATCCACGACATGCAGTACCAGTCCGCCGACAAGAAGCTCCGCCCCGGCGACATCATCCTCGCCCACTTCCGCGGCCCCAAGGACCTCAAGGGCGAGACCATGACCAAGATGTTCGGCGAACTGCTCGCCCGCATCCAGGAACAGGGCTTCTCCGTCGGCCGCCTGGAGGACTACATCGCCGCCGGCTGACCCAGCATCATCAGCGGCCCGTGGTCCGTGCGGCTCAGAATCACCGTCACCTCGTGCGGCCCGCTCGGCTTCAGCTGCCGGCGCAGCTCCTCCGGCGTGATCGAGATCCCCCGCTTCTTGATCACCACCGTGCCCGCCCCGCGCTCGCGCAGCAGCGCCTTCAACCGCTTCACGTTGTACGGCTGCACCTCGCCGATCTCGTAGGCGTGCGCGAAGCGGGTGGGCACCAGCTCGTCCGCCGTCACGTACGCGATCTGCGGGTCCACCAGCCGGCCGCCGACGTGCTCCGCCACGTCCGCCACCAGCCCGGCCCGGATCACCGCGCCGTCCGGCTCGTACAGGAAGCGGCCCACCGGGCCCGCCTCCGCGCGCTCACCGGTGCCCGACAGGCTGTGCCCGCCCGGCAGCACCGTCGCCCGGTACGGCGCCGCAGCGGCCGTGCCGAACCAGATCACCGCCTCCTTGACCTCCCCGTGGTCGGAGACCCACTCCGCCTCGGCCCCCTCCGGCACCAGCTCGTGCGGAATGCCGGGAGCGACCTTCAACGCCCCGAACGGCGTGCGCCGCGCCGCCTCCAGCGCCCAGGACAGCGGCGGCGAGTACGCCTCCGGGTCGAAGACCCGCCCCCGCGAGGTGCGCCGCGCCGGATCGGTGAACACCGCGTCGAAGCCCTCGACGTCCACCTCCGTGACGTCCGCGCAGCGCACCTCCACCAGGTCGGCGAGGCCCAGCGCGGCGGCGTTCGCCTCCGCCACCGCACAGGTCAACGGATCCCGGTCGACGGCCAGCACCGACACCCCGGCCCGGGCCAGCGCGATCGCGTCCCCGCCGATGCCGCAGCACAGGTCGGCCAGCCGCCGCACCCCCAGGCCCGCGAACCGGGCCGCCCGCCACTCGGCGACGCTGCGCCGGGTCGCCTGCTCCACGCCGTTCGGGGTGAAGTACATGGCGTCGGCGTCCGCGCCGAACTTCGCCCGGGCCCGCTGCCGCAGCCGCGCCTGCTCCAGCGCCGCCCGCACCAGCTCCGCGGGGTGGTTGCGCCGCAGCCGGGTGGCCAGCGCCAACTCCTGGTCGGGGGTGAACTCCCGCAGTTCGGCGAGCAGGGCCCGCCCCTCGTCGGTCAGCAGCGCCCGGAACGATTCGATCTCCACCCGGCCATTGTCCCCGGGCCCGGCGGCGGGCCGCCGCTCAGCGGCCGAGCGCCGCCAGTGCGGCCGCGACCAGCACCGGCCCGAGCACCACCAGCGAGACCGGGGCGATCCGGTGGCCCCGGCGGGCGGTCGCCGCCATGCCCACCAGCGGCACCGCCACCGCGGCCAGCAGGATGCCGACGCACATCGCCACCGCGCCGGCGCCGCTCCCCGGCGTGGCGAGTGCGAACACCAGGGCCACGGACGCGTAGACGGCGAGGCAGCCGAGCGGCACTTCGAGGGCGAGCAGCCAGGCGGTGTGCAGGAGGTCCCGGCGGACGGACGGTCGGATCGTTGCCATGGGGCGAGCCTGTCGCGGGCGGTGCGCACGCACATGAGTACGACTACTCAGCTTCCCCCGGGGACACGGGGCGACTGGCGTTGGCACTCTGGTTGACTGAGTGCTAACGGCAGCCTATGGTCGTTCCTGGCACTCCCCCCGGGGGAGTGCCAATGCGACGGAGCGTGCCTGACCCCCGCGACGGCAGGCCTGCGGACATCGCCCTTCCCTGTTAGACAACCCCGTAATCTCCGAAGGGGAGCTCGGACGTGACCACCAGCAGCAAGGTTGCCATCAAGCCGCTCGAGGACCGCATCGTGGTCCAGCCGCTCGACGCCGAGACCACCACGGCCTCCGGCCTGGTTATCCCGGACACCGCCAAGGAGAAGCCCCAGGAGGGCGTCGTCCTGGCCGTCGGCCCGGGCCGCTTCGAGGACGGCCAGCGCCTGCCGCTCGACGTCGCCGTCGGTGACATCGTCCTCTACTCCAAGTACGGCGGCACCGAGGTCAAGTACCAGGGCGAGGAGTACCTCGTCCTCTCGGCTCGCGACGTTCTCGCCATCATCGAGAAGTAAGCCGTAACGGCCCGCCCCGGAACCGCGTCAGCTCTGACCCGGGCCGGGGCGTGCTTGTTGGTCAATCCGTAAAACCCTGAGGAAACGGGA
This sequence comes from Kitasatospora sp. NPDC051914, assembly GCF_040680995.1. Taxonomy (NCBI): domain Bacteria; kingdom Bacillati; phylum Actinomycetota; class Actinomycetes; order Kitasatosporales; family Streptomycetaceae; genus Kitasatospora; species Kitasatospora sp. NPDC051914. The sequence goes on along the minus strand of NZ_JBFAXX010000019.1, from coordinate 116,077 downwards.
ACATGGCGAAGATCCTGCAGTTCGACGAGGACGCCCGCCGCTCGCTGGAGCGCGGTGTCAACAAGCTGGCCGACACGGTCAAGGTGACCATCGGCCCCAAGGGCCGCAACGTCGTCATCGACAAGAAGTTCGGCGCCCCCACCATCACCAACGACGGTGTGACCATCGCCCGCGAGGTCGAGCTCGACGACCCGTACGAGAACCTCGGCGCGCAGCTCGTCAAGGAGGTGGCCACCAAGACCAACGACGTCGCGGGTGACGGCACCACCACCGCGACCGTGCTCGCCCAGGCCCTGGTCAACGAGGGTCTGCGCAACGTCGCCGCCGGCGCCGGCCCGGCCGCCCTGAAGAAGGGCATCGACAAGGCCGTCGCCGCCGTCTCCGAGCACCTGCTCTCGGTGGCCCGCGAGATCGAGGGCAAGGACGACGTCGCCGCCGTCGCGTCCCTCTCCGCCCAGGACACCCAGGTCGGCGAGCTCATCGCCGAGGCGATCGACAAGGTCGGCAAGGACGGTGTCATCACCGTCGAGGAGTCCAACACCTTCGGCGTCGAGCTCGAGTTCACCGAGGGCATGCAGTTCGACAAGGGCTACCTGTCGCCGTACTTCGTGACCGACGCGGAGCGCCAGGAGGCGGTCCTCGAGGACCCGTACATCCTGATCAACCAGGGCAAGATCTCCTCCATCCAGGAGCTCCTCCCGCTGCTGGAGAAGATCCTGCAGGGCGGCTCCCGCCCGCTGCTGATCATCGCCGAGGACGTCGACGGCGAGGCGCTGTCCACCCTCGTGGTCAACAAGATCCGCGGCACCTTCAACGCGGTGGCCGTCAAGGCCCCGGGCTTCGGCGACCGCCGCAAGGCGATCCTCGGCGACATCGCCGTCCTCACCGGCGGCACCGTCATCTCCGAGGAGGTCGGCCTCAAGCTCGACCAGGTCGGCCTGGACGTGCTCGGCACCGCCCGCCGCGTCACCGTCACCAAGGACGAGACCATCCTCGTCGACGGTGCCGGCGACTCGGACGCCGTGGCCGGCCGCGTCGGCCAGATCAAGGCCGAGATCGCCGCCACCGACTCCGACTGGGACCGCGAGAAGCTGCAGGAGCGCCTGGCCAAGCTGGCCGGCGGCGTCTGCGTCATCAAGGTCGGCGCAGCCACCGAGGTGGAGCTCAAGGAGCGCAAGCACCGCCTGGAGGACGCCATCTCCGCGACCCGCGCCGCGGTCGAGGAGGGCATCGTCGCCGGCGGTGGCGCCTCGCTCGTCCACGCCGCCAAGGTCCTCGAGGGCGGCCTCGGTCTGTCCGGCGACGAGGCCACCGGTGTCGCGGTCGTCCGCAAGGCGCTCGCCGAGCCGCTGCGCTGGATCGCCCAGAACGCCGGCCTGGAGGGCTACGTCATCACCTCCAAGGTCGCCGACCTGGAGACCGGCCACGGCTACAACGCCGCCACCGGCGAGTACGGCGACCTGGTGAAGGCCGGCGTCATCGACCCGGTCAAGGTCACCCGCTCCGCCCTGGAGAACGCCGCCTCCATCGCCTCCCTGCTCCTCACCACCGAGACCCTCGTGGTGGAGAAGAAGGAGGAGGAGGCCGACAACGGCCACGGTCACTCGCACGGCCACGGCCACTCCCACTGACCCCGAGTCGGCCACCCCGGAGGCCCGGCCCTCCCGCCCCACGGCGGGAACGGCCGGGCCTCCGGCGTTCCCGGAAGCGGGGACGTGCCGACGCACAGGGGCTCCTGTCGTGGTTGCCCGGGCGGGCACGGCCTGGGGCGTTCGGTTCCGTCGGGGTCAAAGGGTGGCTTATAACTGAGCCATGATCGAGGCCCGCCACCTTCGTGTTCTCCGTGCCGTCGCCCGGACCGGCTCCTTCTCCGCGGCCGCCCGCGAGCTCGGCTGCACCCAGCCGGCCGTCAGCCAGCAGATGAAGGCGCTGGAGAAGTCGGTGGCCACCCCCCTGGTGGTCCGCTCCGGGAAGGGCATGCAGCTCAGCGAGGCGGGCGAGGTGCTGCTGAAGCACGCCTCCGGCATCCTGGCCGGTCTGTCCGCCGCGGAGGAGGAGGTGGCGGCGATCGCCGGCCTCCGCTCGGGCCGGGTGCGGCTGGTGTCGTTCCCGACGGCGAGCTCCACGCTGGTGCCGCGGGCGGTGGCCCAGGTCAGGGCGGCCAGCCCGGGGATGCGGGTGTCACTGGTGGAGGCGGAGCCGCCGGAGTCGCCGGGGATGCTGCGGGCGGGGGAGTGCGAGGTGGCGCTGGCGTTCCGGTACCCGGACTCGCAGGGCGGTGCCGCGGTGGCACCCTCCCCGCACGCCTCGCCCCGGGAGGCCCGTGCGGCGGCGGTGCTGGAGGCGGCCGCCTCGGCCGCGGCGACCGATTGGTCGGACCTGGTGGTGCAGCCGCTGCTGGACGATCCGCTGGTGGTGCTGGTGCCGGCGGGCCACCGGCTCGCGGACCGGGACGGCCGGCAGCCGGTGGGGCTGGGGGAGCTGGCGGACGAGCCGTGGATCGCGGGCTGTCCGCAGTGCCGCGGGCACCTGGTGGAGCTGTGCGCCGGGGCGGGCTTCGAGCCCCGGATCGACTTCGCGACCGACGACTACCCCGCGGTGGTGGGCCTGGTGGCGGCCGGGCTGGGGGTCGCGGTGCTGCCGGGCATGGCGCTGGACGCGGTGCGCCGCGAGGGGGTGGCGGTGGTGCCGCTGGCGACCACCGCGGGGGAGCCCGTGCGGCGCGAGGTGGTGGCCCTGACCCTGCCGGACCTGGCCGGGGTGCCCGCGGTGGGCCTGATGCTGGATCAGCTCACGGCAGCGGCCGCCGCCCGCTGACCGGTCGGCGGCCGCCCTGCCTGGTCGCCGCTGAAACGTTTCTTCACTCTCGGCCCGGCCGGACCCCGGTGCGCCGAGTCCTGATCGCACCTCACCGCCGGACGTTCGCCGGCATGGCCAGCGGCACCTCGGCCAGCTGCCGGTTGCGGGAGCGGCCGAGCAGTTCCTCGCGCTCGTCCTCGGTCAGGCCGCCCCACACACCGTACGGCTCGCGCACGGCCAGTGCGTGCGCCGCGCACTCGGCCCGCACCGGGCACCGCATGCAGACCTCCTTGGCACTGGCCTCGCGCGAGCTGCGCGCGGCCCCGCGCTCGCCCTCGGGGTGGAAGAAGAGAGAACTGTCGACGCCGCGGCAGGCGGCGGAGAGCTGCCAGTCCCAGAGGTCTGCGTTGGGGCCGGGGAGGCGGGAGAAATCTGCCATGGCTCATTCCCTTCAATGACTCAGGACTCGGGCTCGGATCGACGGCTGCGAAAAAGGACTCGGGGCCCGCTAGCTGCGGCGAGGCTGCACGGGGCCGGTACGGACACCTGGAAATATGACTTACGCCACTCACCAGGACAAGTCACCCACACACCGACACAACAGTCAATGACCGTATGGAAGCTATAAAAACGGACAAACAGGGCATGGTGGTGGTCAGGCTCCGCGTGGCAATCGGGTGGCAGTGCGCCGGGTCGTCCCGGGGTGCGAGCCCGGGGCTCCGGGCGTACGCACCTCCCGGGCGGCGCGCCGGCCGCAGGAAACTGCGGCGTGTGCACCGCGCGGTGGCTGATCGGTGATGGGTCGGCCACGTACAGTGGTGGGGATGGCCCCGAAGGCCGTAACTCATTCGAGTGACGGTCGTTGGATGTACGGAGGCGGTTAGCGGGCGCCGGACGCCGGGAACGATCGCGGGTGGCATCGGCGATCAGAACGGGGTCCGTCGCCAATCGGCCGTGTCGGAGAGAGTTCGTACCAGCCAGGAGGCTCAACGTGACGCGGATCAGCTGCGGAGGACGGTCATGACATCCGTCCTCGTCTGCGACGATTCCCCGCTCGCCCGGGAGGCGCTTCGCCGAGCGGTCGCGACCGTGCCCGGCGTCGACCGGGTGACCACTGCGACGAACGGTGAGGAGGTCCTCCGCCGCTGGGTGGCCGACCGCTCCGATCTCGTTCTGATGGACGTCCGGATGCCCGGCCTCGGCGGGGTGGAGACGGTCCGGCGGCTGCTGTCCGCCGACCCGGGCGCCCGCATCATCATGCTCACCGTCGCCGAGGACCTGGACGGTGTCGCCCTCGCGGTCGCCGCCGGCGCCCGCGGCTACCTGCACAAGGACGCCTCGCGCGCCGAGCTGCGGGCCACCGTCACCCAGGCGCTCGCCGACCCGACCTGGCGCCTCGCGCCGCGCCGGCTCCGCAGCCCCGACATGGGAGCGGCCCCGACGCTGACGGCCCGTGAGATCCAGGTGCTGGAGGGCATGAGCCACGGCCGCAGCAACGCGGAGATCGGCCGTGAACTGTTCCTCTCCGAGGACACCGTGAAGACGCACGCCCGGCGCCTCTTCAAGAAGCTCGGCGCATCGGACCGCGCGCACGCCGTGGCGCTCGGCTTCCGCTGGGGCCTGGTCCGCTGACAGGGTGCCGCTTTTGCGGCTCCCCGGGCTCGGACGTGTGACGTCGTGGTCCCGAGGCTGCACCATGGAGGAGTGGAGCACCTCGGGGACCAGCGGACGGGTACTGCGGAGACGAGTGCAACCGCAGCAGGAACGACGGGCACAGGGGCGGGAGGCGGCGCGGTGGGTACGGCGATCACGCATAACGTTCCGGTGCACAACTCAGGACGCGATGCCGCGTTCGTCGGACCGACCAGGCACCATGGACCGATGCGTGACGACGAGGCCGCCGCCCCCGGCGAGGCCCGGCCCGACGAGGCACAGCCCGGCGGTTCGGGCGCCGCGCCGTACGCCGCGCCGGGCGCGCCGCGCCGGCCGGTGCTCGGCAACGGGCCGTCGCCGCAGCTCAACGAGGTCGTCGCGGCCGCCGTCGCCGGCGAGGGCCCGGCCGTCGACGCCCTGCTCGCCTACGTCCACCCCCTTGCACTGCGCTACTGCCGCGGCCGGCTCGTCCGGTTGCCCGGCGGTGCCCGGCACCACGTGGACGACGTGGTGCAGGAGGTCTGCGTCGCGGTGCTGTGCGCGCTGCCGCGCTACCGCGACGAGGGCCGGCCCTTCGAGGCCTTCGTCTACGGCATCGCCGCCCACAAGATCGCGGACCTGCAGCGGGCCGCGATGCGCGGCCCCGGTTCCACCGTGATCCCGCCCGACGACCTGCCGGAGACCCCGGACGAGTCGCTCGGCCCGGAGGAGCGCGCGCTGCTCAGCAGCGACGCCGCATGGATCAAGGAGCTGCTCTCCAACCTGCCGGCCCGCCAGCGCGAGCTGGTGCTGCTGCGGGTCGCCGCCGGCCTGTCCGCGGAGGAGACCGGCGAGGTGCTCGGGATGTCCCCGGGGGCCGTCCGGGTCGCCCAGCACCGCGCGCTCAGCCGACTTCGCGCGCTCGCGGAAGAGTCCTCCTGACTTCTGGGTTGTCAAGGAGGGCGCCAACCGACACTCCGGACACCAGTACCATGAGGTATCGGCGCCTGGGCAGGTCGCCAAAGTTTCGTGGGTGCGACCGGGGTTCCCTTGGAGGAACCTCCGAGCATTGCGGTGTCTTGGCGGTCCGCCCGTGCCGGTGCGCGCGGGTGCGGCGACGGTTCTGACCCAGGCCGACGCCCCGCCCTCCTGAGACCAACGCTCCGGACGCCCTCAGCCGGAAGCGATCAGATCAACGGCCGCCACGGAAGGTCCCCACACGATGTCTTACAACGCCGCAGGCGTACCCGAGAAGTTCGCGATGCTCGGACTCACGTACGACGACGTCCTGCTGCTGCCCGGGGCCTCCGAGGTGCTGCCGAACCAGGTCGACACCTCCTCGCGGGTCTCCCGCAACGTCCGGGTGAACATCCCGCTGCTGTCGGCGGCGATGGACAAGGTCACCGAGTCCCGGATGGCCATCGCCATGGCCCGCCAGGGCGGCGTCGGCGTGCTGCACCGCAACCTGTCGATCGAGGACCAGGTCGGCCAGGTCGACCTGGTCAAGCGCTCCGAGTCCGGCATGGTCGCTGACCCGATCACCGTGGGCCCGGAGGCCACCCTGGCCGAGGCCGACGCGCTCTGCGCCAGGTTCCGGATCAGCGGCGTGCCCGTCGCCGACCCCGAGGGCCGGCTGCTGGGCATCGTCACCAACCGCGACATGGCCTTCGAGTCGGACCGCAGCCGCCAGGTCCGCGAGATCATGACCCCGATGCCGCTGATCACCGGCAAGGTCGGCATCTCCGGCGAGGACGCCATGGCGCTGCTCCGCCGGCACAAGATCGAGAAGCTCCCGCTGGTCGACGACGACGGCCGGATCAAGGGCCTCATCACGGTCAAGGACTTCGTCAAGGCCGAGCAGTACCCGAACGCCGCCAAGGACGCCGAGGGCCGGCTGCTCGTCGGTGCCGCCGTCGGCGCCTCCGCCGAGGCCTTCGACCGCGCCCAGGCCCTGGTCGGCGCCGGCGTGGACTTCCTGGTGGTCGACACCTCGCACGGCCACAGCCACAACGCGCTGGCCTGGATCGCCAAGATCAAGTCGGCCGTCAAGGTCGACGTCATCGGCGGCAACGTCGCCACCCGCGACGGCGCCCAGGCGCTGATCGACGCCGGTGTCGACGGCGTCAAGGTCGGCGTCGGCCCGGGCTCCATCTGCACCACCCGCGTCGTCGCCGGCATCGGCGTCCCGCAGGTCACCGCCATCTACGAGGCCTCCCTCGCCTGCCGCGAGGCCGGCGTGCCGGTCATCGGCGACGGCGGCCTGCAGTACTCCGGCGACATCGGCAAGGCGCTCGCCGCCGGTGCCGACACGGTCATGCTCGGCTCGCTGCTGGCCGGCTGCGAGGAGTCGCCCGGCGAGCTGCAGTTCATCAACGGCAAGCAGTTCAAGTCGTACCGCGGCATGGGCTCGCTCGGTGCCATGCAGTCGCGCGGCCAGGGCCGCTCGTACTCCAAGGACCGCTACTTCCAGGCCGAGGTCGCCTCGGACGACAAGCTCGTGCCCGAGGGCATCGAGGGCCAGGTGCCCTACCGCGGCCCGCTCTCCGCGGTGCTGCACCAGCTGGTCGGCGGCCTGCGGCAGACCATGGGGTACGTCGGCGCGGCCACCATCGCCGAGATGGAGAGCAAGGGCCGCTTCGTCCGGATCACCGCGGCCGGCCTCAAGGAGAGCCACCCGCACGACATCCAGATGACCGTCGAGGCCCCGAACTACACCAGCCGCTGATCCGGCGGGCAGGTCGGTTCGACCACCGGGGGCGCGGGGGACCGCGCGCGGCGGGAGGTGCAGGCAGCATCCTCCCGGCCCGCGCGGTCCCCCGCGCCCCTTTCTCCGGTCCGCCCGTGTCGCGGACGGTGGGGCGGGCGTCCGGGCAGGTGCGGGATACTGGGGGGCGGCCCGGGGTGACCCGGCCTGGAGAAGCAAAGCAGCAGAAGGGCTCGAAGTGACTGAGATCGAGATCGGGCGAGGCAAGCGCGGCCGCCGGGCGTACGCCTTCGACGACATCGCCGTCGTCCCCAGCCGCCGTACGCGTGACCCGAAGGAGGTCTCGATCGCCTGGCAGATCGACGCCTACCGCTTCGAGCTGCCCTTCCTGGCGGCCCCGATGGACAGCGTGGTCTCGCCGCAGCAGGCCATCGCCATCGGCCGCCTCGGCGGTCTCGGCGTGCTCAACCTCGAAGGCCTGTGGACCCGTTACGAGGACCCGCAGCCGCTGCTCGAGGAGATCGCCGCCATCTCCGACGAGGCCGCCGCGACCCGCCGCCTCCAGGAGATCTACTCCGAGCCGATCAAGGCCGAGCTGATCGGGCAGCGCATCAAGGAGGTGCGCGACTCCGGCGTGGTCACCGCCGCCGCGCTCTCCCCGCAGCGCACCGCCGAGTTCTCCAAGGCCGTGGTCGACGCCGGCGTCGACGTCTTCGTCATCCGCGGCACCACGGTCTCCGCCGAGCACGTCTCCTCCGCCGCGGAGCCGCTCAACCTCAAGCAGTTCATCTACGAGCTCGACGTGCCGGTGATCGTCGGCGGCTGCGCCACCTACACCGCCGCGCTGCACCTGATGCGCACCGGCGCGGCCGGCGTGCTGGTCGGCTTCGGCGGCGGTGCCGCGCACACCACCCGCAACGTGCTCGGCATCCAGGTGCCCATGGCCACCGCGGTCGCCGACGTGGCCGCCGCCCGCCGCGACTACATGGACGAGTCCGGCGGCCGCTACGTGCACGTCATCGCGGACGGCGGCGTCGGCTACAGCGGCGACATCGCCAAGGCCGTCGCCTGCGGTGCGGACGCCGTGATGATCGGTGCCGCGCTCGCCCGCGCCACCGACGCCCCCGGCAAGGGCCACCACTGGGGCATGGAGGCCGTCCACGACGACGTGCCGCGCGGCAAGAAGGTCGACCTGGGCACCGTCGGCACCATCGCGGAGATCCTCACCGGTCCGTCCCACACCCCGGACGGCACGATGAACCTCTTCGGTGCGCTGCGCCGCGCCATGGCCACCACCGGCTACTCGGAGCTCAAGGAGTTCCAGCGCGTCGAGGTGACCGTCAACCCGGCGCTGAACCACGGCTGATCCGGTCGGCGCACCTGCGCCTGTGAAGCCCCCGGCCGCTGCGGCCGGGGGCTTCGGCGTACGCGGTGAAGGCCTGTCAGGGGTGGCCCCGGGTGGAGTGATCGTGCAGCCGGATGGGAGAATTCGTGAACGTGTGCGAGCCGGTGGGACGACCGACCCGCTCGCGCCAGTGCTTTTTCGGCCACGAACGGGGCCCCGGCCGGTTTCCGACCGTCCGAAGCCTGCGGGGCCGATTGGTCCAGGGCCGAAGCGACAGGGGATGATGGACACTTGGCGTTCTGAGCCCCGGGTGGCGCCGCCCGCTGCGGCCCGATGCGCCGTCATGAACACACGGCCAGCAAAACATGGGGGAGCGCACCGATGACGCAGCCGCAGGAGCCCACCGGCCGTCTGCTCGCCGGCCGGTACCGGTTGAGCGAGGTGCTCGGCCGTGGCGGGATGGGCACGGTCTGGCGGGCCGAGGACGAGATGCTCGGCCGGATCGTCGCCGTCAAGGAACTGCGGATGACCGACGCGGTCGACGAGGACGAGAAGCACCGCCTGATCGTCCGGACCCTGCGCGAGGCCAAGGCCACCGCCCGCATCCGGCACACCGCCGCCGTCACCGTCTTCGACGTCGTCGAGGAGGACGAGCGGCCCTGGATCGTCATGGAGCTGGTCGAGTCCCGCTCGCTCGCCGACGTCGTCAAGGACGACGGCCCGCTGGAGCCCGCCCGCGCCGCCGCCATCGCCCTCGACGTCCTGGGCGTGCTCTGCGCGGCCCACGAGCACGGCATCCTGCACCGCGACGTGAAGCCCTCCAACGTGCTGATCGGCGACGACGGCCGGGTGGTGCTCACCGACTTCGGCATCGCCAGCGTCGAGGGCGACACCTCCGTCACCTCCACCGGCATGCTGGTCGGCGCCCCCTCGTACATCTCGCCCGAGCGGGCCAGGGGCAAGAAGCCCGGCCCGCCGGCCGACATGTGGTCGCTCGGCGGCACCCTCTACGCGATGGTCGAGGGCAACCCCCCGTACGACCGCGGCTCGGCGCTCGCCACGCTCACCGCCGTGATGACCGAGGACCTCACCCCGCCGGCGAACGCCGGACCGCTGCGGCCGGTCATCGAGGGGCTGCTGGAGAAGGACCCGGAGAAGCGGCTGGACGCCTCCGCGACCCGCGCCATGCTGCGCCGGATCGTCGCCGAGGACACCGCGCGCGCCGAGGCCACCACCCAGCAGGCCGTCCCGCTGGCCGGAACCGGGCGCACCACCGCCGCGGCGACGGCCGCAGCGGCGGCGCCGGCCGCCGCGAAGCAGCCCGCGCCGGCGAAGCCCGCAGCCGCACCGCCGACCGCCCCGCCCGCCGAGCCCAGGCGGGGCGGCGTCGGGACCGTCCGGGTCGGCAGCCGCTCGGCCGAACCGCTGCCGGTCGCCGCCACGGCCGCCGCTGCCGTGCAGCCGGCCCCGCCGACCGAGCCGATGCCCGCCATGCCCGGAGGAGCGGGCGGGAACGGGCGGCAGGGTGGTGTCCCGCGCCCGGCCCTGCTGGCCGGCGGCGCGCTGCTGCTCGTCCTGGTGCTGGTCGGCACCGTCCTGCTGATGCGCGACACCGGCGGCAAGCACAAGGCCGGCCGGTCCACCGACTCCGCGGCCTCGGCCTCCGCCCCCGCGACCACCGGCGGCTCGGCGGCCCCGGCCGTCTCCCCGCCGTCCGGCGCGCCCTCCTCCGCGGCCCCGGCCTCCCCCTCGGCGAGCGCGCAGGCCCCGGACACCGCCGCCCCGGGCACCCCGGCCCCCGGCACGCCCGCCCCCGGCGGCGACGGCGCCGTCCCGGCGGGCTACCGGACGGTCCGCGACGGCTCCGGCTTCTCGATCGCGCTGCCCGACTGGATGGCCGACAAGGGCCAGGACTACGACGCGACCAGCCGCAAGTTCGAGGGCAACGGGCTCAAGCTGGTGGTCGACTGGACGGTCGGCGCCGGCGAGAGCGCGCTCGCCGACTGGGAGGACAGCGAGCGCAGCCAGACCTTCCGCAACTACAAGCGCGTCCAGCTGAAGGGGATCACCTACCGGGGCTGGACCAACGCCGCCGACTGGGAGTGGACGTACGGCAGCAGCACCACCTACCACTCGCTGAACCGGGGCTTCGTCACCGGCGAGGGCAAGTACGGCTACGCCCTCTACTGGACGACCACGGACGCGGACTGGAACTCGGCGGCCAACGCGGCGGCCCGCACGACCGGCTTCGCCACCTTCCAGCCCGCCCCCTGACACTCCGACGCGCAGGCGGCCCGGACGCGCACCACCGTCCGGTCCGCCTGCGCACCGGTCAGCCGATCAGGCGCTGCTTGGCCCGGGTGAACTCCTCGTCGGTGAGCGCACCGGCGGAGTGCAGTGCGGCCAGCCGCTCCAGCTGGTCCAGCAGGTCGGCCGGGGGCGCCGCAGCGGCCGGCGCGGCGGTCTGCGCCTCGGCGGCCAGGCGGCGGGCCTCCGCGGCCGCGGTGCGCACCCGCTCGGCGAACGGCTCGGCCTTCACCACGTCCTCGAAACGGTGCGCCCCGGTCAGCGCGACCACCTTCAGCACCTCGCCGTTGATCCGGGAGCGGGTCACCGTCACGTCGGTCACCGCGGTCAGCGCAACCGGCACCGGCGGCTTGCCGTCCTTGAGGAAGAGCAGCCGATGGCTGGTCAGCACCAGGGCGCCCTTGCGGAAGTGGTCGGGGTGGCGCCCGGCGGTCGCCGCGACGGGCTCCTCGCCCGGTACGGCCCCGGCCTCCACGGTGCGCACGGCCGCGTTCCTGGCGTCCTGGTTGTTGCCGCTGCCGAGCACGTCGAAGGCCACGTCGATCAGATCCGTCCAGTCCATGCTGCGAGCTTATGGCGTGCGGCGACGTACCCTGGCCGGGTCGAGAGGAAGTCGGACATGCAAGCGGCCCCCGGTCAGTTGGTGGCCGGACGGTACCGGGTGACGGACCGTCCGACGGGAGCCGGCCTGCCCGCACAGGACGTGCACACGGGCGCGCCGGTGCTGCTGCACGCCCTCGACCTGCCCGAACTCCTCGTGCCCGGCCAGCTGTACGACGAGCCGGACCCGCGCGAGGGGCACCGGCTCGCCGAGCGGGTCGCGGCCGCCGCCGAACGCGCGCCCCGGCACCCCCGGCTGCTGGTGGAGCCCGGCGCGGCGGCCGAGCAGGGCGTGCTCTGGATCGCGTCCGAGCGCCTCGCCGGCGCGCCGCTCGCCGAACTCGCCGGGGCCGGCCCCGTCCCGCCGTACCGGGTCGCGGAGCTGGCCGCGGACCTCGCCGGCGCCCTGCGCGCCCTGCACGAGGCCGGGACCACCCACGGCAACGTCACCGCCGACGCGGTGACCGTCTGCGAGGACGGCGCGGCGATGCTCGGCGGGCTGCTCCTCGGCACGGCCGAGGAGGCACTCTGCGAGGAGCTCGGCGGCGGGGTGCCGCACCGGCTGTACGAGGTGCGGGCCGACCTGCTCGGCCCCCGCGCCGAGCGCTGGCCGGCCGATGCCGGCCCGCCCGCCGACTGCTGGGCGCTCGGCGTGCTGCTCTACCGGCTGCTGACCGGCCACGGCCCCTACCCGGAGGGCGATCTGCCGACCCTGCTCGCCGCCGTCCGCGACGGGCGCCGCTACCCGGCCGACGGCTGCGGGCCGCTGCGCGGCCTGGTCGAGGAGCTGCTGGACCTCGGGCCGGAGGCCCGGCCCACCGCGGCCGCCGTCCAGCAGCGCCTGCGCGCCCTGCTGGCGGGTGCCCCGGAGCCGTTCGGGCCGGCGGAGGAGACGCCGCTGCTGCCGGTGCCGCGCCCGGCCGGCCCGGTCGTGCCGCACCCCCGCGGGCGGACCCGGGGCGAGGGCCGGCTGCCGGTGCCGCGCGGGCCGTCCCGGGTGCCGCCGGCGCTGCTCGGCCCGCTGCTCGTCGGCGGGGTGATGCTGGCCCTGCTGGCCGCGCTCGCCGCGGTCGTCCTGACGGCCGGCTGAGGCGGAGCGGCGGGCGCCGGGCCCCTTTTTCGGGCCCCGGCGCAGGGCCGCCTAATCTGTGGTTGGAAGATGTCCGTGCGGTGAGTCTGCGGTGCACCGATACCTCCGTCACGGTGACGGTGGACTGAGTATGGGGGAGCGGTCGCCATGGGCGTGCAGGACCGGTCGACGGAGGGCACGGACACCGGCCGGGTACTGGCCGGCCGCTACGCGCTGGGGGACCGCCTCGGCCGCGGCGGCATGGGCACCGTGTGGCGCGCCCGCGACGAGATGCTCGACCGCGAGGTGGCGGTCAAGGAGCTCACCGTCAGCCACCTGCCCGAGGAGGAGCTGGAGATCCTGCAGTCCCGCATGAAGCGGGAGGCCAGGGCGGCCGCCAGGATCAAGCACCCCGGTGTGATCACCATCCACGACGTCCTGGAGGACGACGGCCGGCCGTGGATCGTCATGGAGCTCGTCGACGGGCGCTCGCTCGCCGACGTGATCAGCCAGGACGGCACGCTGCTCCCGCGCGAGGCCGCCGAGGTCGGCCTGCAGGTGCTCGCCGCACTGCACCGCGGCCACCAGCTCGGTGTGCTGCACCGCGACGTCAAGCCGGCCAACGTGCTGCTGGAGAAGGGCACCGGACGGGTCGTCCTGCTGGACTTCGGCATCGCCACCTTCGAGGGCTCCACCGAGCTCACCCGCCCCGGCGACCTGGTCGGCTCGCCCGACTACCTGGCGCCCGAGCGGGCCCAGGGCGAGCGGCCGGGACCGGCCTCCGACCTGTGGGGCCTCGGCGCCACGCTGTACGCCGCGGTGGAGGGCGAGTCGCCGTTCCGCCGCACCTCCCCGCTGACCACCCTGGCCGCCGTCGTGGGCGACCCGCTGCCGGAGCCCCGCCGGGCCGGCGCGCTCGGCCCGGTGCTGGCCGCGCTGATGACCAAGGACGCGGCCCAGCGGCCCACCGCCGACGAGGCCGCCAGGATGCTCCGCCAGGTGACCGCCGGGCACACCATCGGGATGAAGGCGCAGCCCGGCCCCGCGCACCGGGTGCCGACCCAGCAGGTGCCGGTGGTCGACCGGACGGAGTCGCCCGCGGGCCCGGCCGCCGGGGCCGTCCCGACCGCGCCGACGCTGCCCGTCCCGGACGGTGCCGCACCGGCCCCCGCTGCCGCACCTGCCGCTGCCGCACCTGCCGCGGCCGTCCCGGAGGCGGCCGTCCCGCCGGTGGAGACGACCCCGCCCGTCGGGCCCGCGGCGGGCGGTGCCGGCAGGCGGGGCCGCCGCGCCCGGACCCTGCTGGTCGCCGCGCTCGTCGTCGCCCTGCTGGCCGCCGGCGGCGTGTACGCCTACCAGAGCCGCCCCGGCACCGGCGCCACCCCGGACGACGGGAAGAGCACCGCCACCCCGGACGACGGGAAGAGCACCGGCACCCCGCAGATCACCGTGCCGACGACCGGCCCGTCCGACACCCCCGGCCCGGCGCCCAGCGGCTACAGCTGGAAGCAGGACGCGGCGGGATTCCGCTTCCCGCTGCCGAACGCCGTCAACGGGAAGCCGTGGCTGCGCTCCACGGACAACAACGAGATCTACTACAGCCCCGACAACAAGGTGCACTACCTGCAGTTCGCGGTGACGGTCGGTCAGCCGCTCACCCCGCTCGAGCACTTCGAGCAGATGGAGGAGAGCATCGCCAAGAACCGGCCCGCCTACCGCCGGGAGAGCCTGAGCAAGATCAAGGTCAACGGCCAGGAGGGCGCGGTCTGGGAGTTCAGCTACCAGTCGCTGGACGGCTCCGGCGTCCGCCGCCACCTCAAGGAGGCGGAGTTCCGCACCGAGGACGGCACCTCCTACGACGTACTGGTCGCCTCGCCGGAGAAGGACTGGCAGGAGGCGTTGCGGCGCTTCACCATCGTGCTGAACAACTTCTCGGTGGAGCGCTGATCCTGCACGGGGCGTGACCGGGCCGGCACGGAAAATGGGTGTTACCGGCGGGTACACATCCGGGCCGGGAAGGCCTAGGCTGCGCTCCATGACGGACACCACGGCAGACACCCAGGCCCGGGCCACCGACGAGGCCGGACGCAACCCCGCGGCCCCGGGCGGCGCCCGCACGGTCGCCGCGGCCGTCACCCCCGCCCTGGTCGCCCGGCTCGCCCGCGGCATCACCACCGGCGAGGACGCGGAGCTGGTGGTGACCGCGGCCCCGCTCACCGGCGAACCGCTGGCGAGCCTGCCGCAGTCCACCCCGGCCGCCGTCGAGGAGGCCTACCGGCGCGCCCGCCGCGCCCAGAAGGCCTGGGCCGCCCTGCCCGTCCGCCGACGCGGCGCCGTCCTGCTGCGCTTCCACGACCTGCTGCTGGCCCGGCAGGACGAGGTCCTCGACCTGATCCAGGCCGAGACCGGCAAGACCCGGCTGCACGCCTTCGAGGAGGTGCTGGCCGCCGCCTCCGCCGCCCGGCACTACGGCCGCAAGGCCGCCTCCTACCTGCGCGACCGCCGCCGCGGCGGCGCCCTGCCGGTGCTCACCCACACCCTGGAGGGCCGCCGCCCCAAGGGTGTGATCGGCCAGATCTCCCCCTGGAACTACCCGCTGGAGCTGTCCGTCAGCGACGCGCTGCCCGCCTTCGCGGCCGGCAACGCCGTGGTCAACAAGCCGGACACGCAGACCGCGCTCACCGCGCTGTGGGCCCGCGAGATCCTCGTCGAGGCCGGCCTGCCCGCCGACCTCTGGCAGATCGTGGTGGGCGACGGCCCGGTGGTCGGCCCGGCCGTGGTCGAGCACGCCGACTACGTCTCCTTCACCGGCTCCACTCGCACCGGCCGCCAGGTCGCGCAGCAGGCCGCCGGCCGCCTGGTCGGCGCCTCCCTGGAGCTCGGCGGCAAGAACGCCCTGCTCGTCCTCGCCGACGCCGACCTCGACCGGGCCGCCGAGGGCGCCGTCCGGGCCTGCTTCTCCTCCGCCGGCCAGCTCTGCATCTCCATCGAGCGGCTGCTGGTGCACCGCTCGGTCGCCGACGAGTTCCTCGCCCGCTTCACCGCCCGCACCAGGGCGCTGCGGCTCGGCGGCGGCCTCGCGTACGGCGCCGACATGGGGTCGCTGGTCTCCGGCCGTCAGCTGGAGACCGTCACCCGGCACGTCGAGGAGGCCGTCGAGGCCGGCGCCACCGTGCTGGCCGGCGGCCGTCCCCGCCCCGACCTCGGCCCGCTGTTCTACGAGCCCACCGTGCTCGACGGCGTCACCCCCGGCATGGCGGTCTGCACCGAGGAGACCTTCGGCCCGGTCGTCTCGGTCTACCGCTTCGACACCGAGGACGAGGCCGTGGAGATCGCCAACTCCACCCCGTACGGCCTGAACTCCAGCGTCTGGACGAAGGACGCCCGGCGCGGCCGCGCCGTCGCCGCCCGGCTGCACACCGGCACCGTCAACGTCAACGAGGCCTACGCCGCCGCCTACGGCTCGGTGGCCTCCCCGATGGGCGGCATGGGCGACTCCGGCCTCGGCCGCCGGCACGGCGCCGAGGGCATCCTGCGCTTCACCGAGGCGCAGACCGTCGCCACCCAGCGGCTGCTGCCTATCGGCCCCTCGCACGGGCTGGACGACGAGCGGTTCGCGGCCCTGCTGACCACCGGCCTCAAGGCCCTCAAGGCCTTCGGCTTCCGGTAGGCCCGCACGCGCCGGGGCGGGCCCCACCCGGCCGCCCGCGGCCGGCCCGTACCGCGGACCACCCCCACCCTCGAAGGAGCAGCGGCACCATGGCGGACAACGGCGGATTCGACTACGACGTGCTGGTGGTCGGCTCGGGATTCGGCGGCTCGGTCGCCGCCCTGCGCCTCACCGAGAAGGGCTACCGGGTCTGCGTCCTGGAGGCCGGCCGCCGCTGGTCGGCCGACAGCCTGCCCAAGAACTCCTGGGACCTGCGCAACTACCTGTGGGCGCCCGCCCTCGGCCTGTACGGCATCCAGCGCATCCACCTGCTGAGCAACGTGCTGGTGCTGGCCGGCGCCGGCGTCGGCGGCGGCTCGCTCAACTACGCCAACACCCTGTACGTCCCGCCGAAGCCCTTCTTCGAGGACCGCCAGTGGGGGCACATCACCGACTGGCAGGAGGAGCTCGCCCCGTACTACGACCAGGCGCAGCGGATGCTCGGCGTGCGGCTCAACCCGACCGTCACCGCCGCCGACACCCACCTGAGGGCCACCGCCGAGCGGATGGGCGTCGGCGACACCTTCCACCTGGCCCCGGTCGGCGTCTTCTTCGGCGACGGCAAGGACTCCGACGGCAGCTGCTCCGCCGCCCCCGGCGGCGAGGTGCCTGACCCGTACTTCGGCGGCGCCGGCCCCGCCCGCCGGGCCTGCACCGAGTGCGGGGAGTGCATGACCGGCTGCCGGCACGGCGCCAAGAACATGCTGATCGAGAACTACCTCTACCTGGCCGAGCAGGCCGGGGCCGAGGTGCGGCCGCTGACCACCGTGACCGGCCTCACCGAGGACGCCGACGGCGGGTTCTCCGTCACCACCGTCGCCACCGACCGTCGCCGCAAGGGCCCGCGCGCCGTGCTGCGCGCCCGCCAGGTCGTCCTGGCGGCCGGCACCTACGGCACCCAGACGCTGCTGCACACCATGCGCGACACAGGCCGGCTGCCGCGGATCTCCGCCAAGCTCGGCTTCCTGACCCGCACCAACTCGGAGTCGCTGGTCGGCGCGCTCACCGACAACCGCCGCTACCGGCGGAAGACCGGCGCGGACAAGGCCGACTTCACCCGGGGTGTGGCCATCACGTCCTCGATCCACCCGAACGAGAACACCCACATCGAGCCGGTCCGCTACGGCAAGGGCTCCAACGCCATGGGCCTGATGACCATCCTGCAGTTCCCGCACCGCCGCTCCAACCTGCTGTCCTACCTGGCCACCACCGTCCGCCACCCGGTGCTGTCGGCCCGCAACCTGTCCAAGTACCGCTGGTCGGAGCGGACGATCATCGGCCTGGTCATGCAGTCGCTGGACAACTCGCTGACCACCTTCCGCAAGCCGAAGGGCCTCGGCCGCGGCCTGCTCACCGCGAAGCAGGGCCACGGCGCACCCAACCCGGAGCACATCCCCGAGGGCGAGGAGGCCGCGCGCATCCTCGCCGACGAGATCAACGGCTTCGCCGGCACCAACATCGGCGAACTGATGCGGATGCCGATGACCGCGCACTTCCTCGGCGGCTGCCCGATCGGCGAGGACGCCGAGCACGGCGTCATCGACCCCTACCACCGGCTGTACGGGCACCCCGGCATCCACGTGGTGGACGGCGCAGCCGTCTCCGCGAACCTGGGCGTCAACCCCTCGCTGACGATCACCGCGCAGGCCGAGCGCGCCATGTCGCTCTGGCCGAACAACGGCGACGCCGACCAGCGGCCCGCCCAGGGCGGGGCCTACCGCCGGGTGGCCGCCGTCGAGCCCAAGCAGCCGGCCGTCCCCGCCGGGGCCTTCGGTGCGCTGCGGCTGCCCCTGCTGCCCGTCCCGACGGTGCCGGCCCGCAAGGACCCGGCCCGGCCGACGGCCGATTGACACCCCTCCGCCCCCGGTGGGAGAACGGTGCTTCCGACCGTCGGGCGGGGGACTTGGGGGAGCACCATGCCGATTTGCAGGGGCTGCGGGGCGGCCTCGGCGGGGTGGGCGCGCAGCTGCGCCGCCTGCGGCCGGGCCTTTCCGCCCGCCCGCTCCGATGACGGCCACCGGGCCGGCACGGCCGGACGGATCGGTGAGGCCGGACGGATCGGCGAGGTCGGCGAGGTCGTGGAGACCGCGCCGGACGGCCGCTGGGGCCTGGGCGTCCCGTACCGCCCGGAGCGACCCTGGGCGGCCGCGGGCAGCAGGCTGCTCGCCGACTGGCTGCCCGCGCTGAAGGCCGTCGCCGCCCCGACCGGCCTGCTGGTGGCCGCGGCCGTACTGCTGGCCCTGCCCGAGCGCCTGCTGTGGCCCGTCACCGCCGAGTACGGCGACCGCCTGCGTGCCTCGCTGGCCCTGGTACTGACCGCGTTCGGTGCACCGCTGCGCCTGCAGGCGGGCCCCGGCGCCGAGCTGTGGACACCGGGGCCCGGCCTCCAGCTGCGGGTCGTGCCGCTGCTGGTCGGCGCCGGCTGGCTCGTCCTGCTCGGGCTCGGCCTGCGGGGCCGGCGGCGCGCGAACGGCCCTGCCGACGCCGGGTCGGTGCTCGCCGAGTCGGCGCGGACGGCGGCCGCGGCCGCAGCCGGCGCCCTGCTGCTGGGCGCCGTCGGCCGGGTCACCCTGCTGCCGAAGGGGGCCGGTCCGCAGGAGGGCGGCGCGACGGTCGAGCCGGGGCTGCTGTCCGCCGCCGCCGGTGCGGCGCTGGCCGCCGCCCTGCTCGCCGCGGCCGTGCACGGCTCCGGCCCGGTGCGGGCCTGGTTCGCGCGGCGCCCCGCGCTGCACGGCCTGCCGGGCGCGGCCCGGGCGGCCGGCCCCGCGCTGGCGGGCACGCTGGGTGCGGCCGGCGCCGCCGCGCTCGTCCTGGCCGCGGTGCTGCCGCAGGCGCCGCCGGTGTGGGTGTGCCTCCCGCTGGCGGTCAACGGCGGACTGTTCCTGCTCGCCCTCGGTTCGGGCGCCGTCCTGCAGTTCCGCGACCGCGGCCCGGGGGCCGGTTGGGAGCGCGAGCTGTCGCTGTTCGACCCGGACGGGACGGCCGGGCCCTGGCCATGGGCGGTGCTGCTCGCGGTGGCGGGCGCGCTGCTGCTGGCCCGGTCGGTGCACCGGCAGCGGCTCGGCCCGGCGGACCGGCTGACGGCGGCGGCGCTGTACGCCTGCGCACTCACCGCCCTCGACGCCGTGGCGGGGCTGTCGGTCCGTTCCGCGGCGGCGCCGGGCGGTGACGCCGGGGCCTCCTGGGCGATCGCGGCCGACACCGCCCTGATCGCCCATCTGCTCTGGGCGGCGGTCGGAGCACTCCTGCTGCCGCCGCTCTTCGCCCGGCTGCGCCCGGCGCACGGGGCACCGCCCGCGCCGGCGCACGGCCCGGCCCACACGCCCCCGCCGCCCGGGCCCGCGGTGCCCTTCGCGGGAGAGGTCCTGGACTCGCACCGGGACCGGCACCGCACCTGATCGGTCGCCCGGGTCCGGACAGGGCAAAGGGCCCCGCGGGGGAACGGGGCCCTTTGTCGTTCAGCACGCGGCGTCAGGGCTGCGCCGGGTGCTGGGGTGACGGCGCCGGGGGAAGTGCGCCGTCGTGTCGAATGGCTTGGGAACGGCGGCAGGTCGCCCGGTGGTGTACGGGCCCCTCCGCGTGCGCGGGCCGGGTCGGCCCCTCACGGAGCGTGAGGTGATAACCGTTGTCGTCGCCGGGCCGCGGACTCTCCGCAGCACCGGCCGCGCCGCCCTCGCGAGGCGGTCGGCCAACCCCCACAACCAGCATCGTGATGGACGGAAGCCGTACTGTGCAACCGATTCGGCGCACTTCGACAGAGTCCGTTTCCCGTTGGTGATCCCTCCGTCCCTCCGGTCGGCGGGGCGGCGCGGGTGCCGCCCCGCCGGGGCCGGGTGGGAGTGTCGACTACGCTGCGTAGTAGTTGCAAGCAGGGGCGCACAGGGGCGTGCACAGGGCGGCCGAAGGGTGGGACGGGGCGGCCGGGGAGTGGTACGGCCCGTGGGTACGGGCGGGGCGCAGGTGCGCCCGAGAGGCGGGGAGGTCGGCGCCGGCGCCGACCTCCCCGCCCCGACGGTCCGTTCCGGTCGCGGCCGGGGTCGCTGTCCCCTGCTGCCCGGCAGCCGCACCGCCGCGCGGTCCCACGGCGGGCCGCCGGCCCGCCACGCGCGGGGGTGGACCGGATCGGGGTCCACGCGTGGTCCTGCCGACCGTCCGGTGCTGCCCGGGCCTGGCGGGCTCGGTGCGGTCCGTACGGTCATGCGGTGCAACGATTCGCTTGACGGCCGGTCACGGCCCCGGCGGTCGGCAAGCGGGTGAACCGCCGACGTGCGGGCGCAAGGGGGACGGCGGAACGGCGGCCCGGCCGCCGGGCGGTCCGAGCGTTCGAGCCGCCCCGGTAGACTCGGCTGCAGACACTCCCCACACCCGCCGGAAGGCCGTCCGTGTCCTCTGCTTCCCCGGACCAGTCCGCAACCGAGAACGACACCGTCCTGGTCGTCGACTTCGGTGCCCAGTACGCCCAGCTCATCGCCCGCCGGGTGCGTGAGGCCCGGGTCTACAGCGAGATCGTGCCGAGCACCATGCCGGTCGCCGAGATGCTCGCCAAGAACCCGAAGGCGATCATCCTCTCCGGCGGGCCTTCCTCGGTCTACGAGGAGGGCGCGCCGCGGCTCGACCGTGCGCTGTTCGAGGCCGGTGTCCCGGTCTTCGGCATGTGCTACGGCTTCCAGCTGATGGCGATCACGCTCGGCGGCACCGTCGACAACACCGGTGCCCGCGAGTACGGCCGCACCCCGCTGACCGTCAGCCGCACCGGCTCCACCCTGTTCGAGGGCGTCCCGGCGCAGCACTCGGTGTGGATGTCGCACGGCGACGCCTGCTCGGCCGCGCCCGAGGGCTTCACCGTCACCGCCTCCACCGACGTGGTCCCGGTCGCCGCCTTCGAGAACGACGACCTCAAGCTGTACGGCGTCCAGTACCACCCCGAGGTGCTGCACTCCGACCACGGCCAGCAGATCCTCGAGCACTTCCTGTACCGCGGCGCGGGCATCGCGCCGGACTGGACGACGCACAACGTCGTCGACGAGCAGGTCGCGCTGATCCGCGCGCAGGTCGGCGACAAGCGCGCCATCTGCGGCCTGTCCGGCGGTGTGGACTCCGCGGTCGCCGCCGCCCTGGTCAACAAGGCCATCGGCGACCGGCTGACCTGCGTGTACGTCGACCACGGCCTGATGCGCAAGGGCGAGACCGAGCAGGTCGAGAAGGACTTCGTCGCCGCCACCGGCGTGCAGCTGAAGGTCTTCGACGCCAAGGAGCGCTTCCTGACCGCGCTGGCCGGGGTCAGCGACCCGGAGCAGAAGCGCAAGATCATCGGCCGGGAGTTCATCCGGGTCTTCGAGCAGGCGCAGGCCGAGATCGTCGCCGAGGCCGGCGAGCACGGCGAGTCGGTGGAGTTCCTCGTCCAGGGCACCCTGTACCCGGACGTGGTGGAGTCCGGCGGCGGCACCGGCACCGCGAACATCAAGTCGCACCACAACGTCGGCGGCCTGCCGGAGGACCTCCAGTTCCAGCTGGTCGAGCCGCTGCGCAAGCTGTTCAAGGACGAGGTCCGGATGGTCGGCCAGGAGCTCGGCCTGCCCGAGGAGATCGTCCAGCGCCAGCCGTTCCCCGGCCCGGGCCTCGGCATCCGGATCGTCGGCGAGGTCACCGAGGAGCGCCTGGACCTGCTCCGCGAGGCCGACGCCATCGCCCGCGAGGAGCTCACCGCGGCCGGCCTCGACGGTCAGATCTGGCAGTGCCCGGTCGTGCTGCTCGCCGACGTCCGCAGCGTCGGCGTCCAGGGCGACGGCCGCACCTACGGCCACCCGATCGTGCTGCGCCCGGTCTCGTCCGAGGACGCCATGACCGCCGACTGGTCGCGCCTGCCCTACGACGTGCTGGCGAAGATCTCCACCCGGATCACCAACGAGGTCCGCGACGTGAACCGCGTCGTGCTGGACGTCACCAGCAAGCCGCCGGGCACCATCGAGTGGGAGTGATCCCGCCGGCCGATCGCACGGCCGATTGAACAACCGCGCCGCCGCTTCCGTACCAGGGAGTGGCGGCGCGGCTGTGTGCGCCGCCGGACCTGCAACAGAACACGCAAAGCAACGGGCAGAATCGGACCGGACCTGTCAGCAGTTGACAGGCCGTGAGGGAAGGGCGACGGCATGACCGGGGCGCACGACGGACACGGACGGCCCGACGGCACCGCGCGGCACTCGCCGTCGCCGCACACCCCCTCCCGCCGCGAGGAGTGGAAGCGCACCGCCACGCGGTACGCGACCCTGCCGCTGCGGTTGTTCCTCGGCCTCACCTTCGTGTACGCCGCGTTCGACAAGCTCTCCGACTCCCACTACCTGGCCGGGGCGGGCGACGCCGCCTCCTTCGTCTCGCAGACCCAGGCCGCCGAGGAGAGCAGTCCGATCGGCTGGGCACTGGGCCCCGCGCTCCATGCGCCGACCTTCTTCGCCCTGCTGATCGCCTTCGGCGAGCTCGCCGTCGGCCTCGGCACCCTGTTCGGGCTCTGGGGCAGGCTCGCCGCGGCCGGCGGCGCCGTGATCAACCTGACGCTGTTCCTCACCGTCAGCTGGAACGTCTCGCCCTACTACCTCGGCAACGACCTCGCCTACCTGATGGCCTGGACGCCGCTGGTGCTGGCCGGCACCCCGTACCTGTCCGTCGACGGTTACCTCGCCCGGCGCGCCGAACGGGACCGCCTGCGCGGCCTGCCCGAGGGCGCCGTCCGCCGGCGGGCGCTGCTCGACGGCGGGATCGCCGCCGTCGCCCTCGGCGGCGCCGGGCTGCTCGCCGGCTCGCTCACCGCCACCTTCGGCCGCGACCGCAAGGCCGTCGCCGACAACCCGCCCACCCCCGCGACGCCCGGCTCCACCAACCCGGCCCCGGGCGGCAGCCCGAGTGGCTCGCCCACCGGCGGCAGCAAGGTCACGGTGGCCGCCAAGGACGTCCCCGTGGGCGGATCGGCCCAGGTCAAGGACCCGGCCACCGGGGACGCCGTCTACATCGTGCAGCCCACCACCGGGCAGTACTGCGGCTTCTCCGCGATCTGCACCCACTCCGGCTGCACCGTCGACGCCCCGCGCGACGGCCGGATGTACTGCCCGTGCCACGGCTCCCGCTTCGACGCCAAAACCGGCGCGGTGGTCAACGGCCCGGCCACCAAGCCGCTCCCCAAGTACACCGTGACCAAGAGCGGCGACCGGCTGGAGCTGGGCCCGCAGCAGGCCTGAGCCGCGCGGCCCGCGGACTCCCCGCCCCTCACGGCTCCCGGGGCGGGGAGGGCGGCGGCAGTTCGCCGCCCCGGCCCCGCCGGGCGACCGCCGCCACCGCTCCGGCCAGGCCGGCCGCCCCGAGGCCGATCAGCGCCACCGGGATGACGATCCGGCCGTTCACCGTCCGGTCGTTCAGCGACGCCACCAGGTAGACCGCGGCGACCACCGTGAACAGCGTTCCCGAGATCAGCGAGAACAGGTCGAGCCGGTGCTTCCTCATGCCTGGGCCACCTTGATGTCTCCGAGCCCGACCGTCAGCGTGAGGTCGAGCTTCCCGCGGGAGGCCGTCCCGCTCGGCGGGTGCAGCGTGTACGTGTGGTTGTTGTTGGTGCCGGACAGGTGCTCCCCGTTCGGCAGCCGGATGTCGCCGGCCAGGTTGCGCACGGTCAGCTCGACCTCGACGTCCTGCCGCAGCAGCACCTTCAGGTCGCCCGCGCCCAGCCGGACGGAGCTGGTCAGCGTCGCGCCGGCCGGGTCCAGCCCGGTCAGGTCGAGGGTCGCGTCGCCCGCCCCCAGGTCGTAGCGCTCCTGCAGCGCCGCGGCGCTCACCGGTGCCCAGGTGCGGTCGCCGACGCCGGCGTGCAGTGCCGCACCGGAACCGCCCGCCACCGCCAGCACCAGGGTCAGCAGCAGCGCCGGGACGGCCAGCCCGCGGGCCCGCCCGAACTTGGCGCCGACCAGCTGCACCAGGCCCAGCGCCAGCAGCGCGGCCGCCAGCACCGTCGCGATGCGCACGGGCTCGCCCTGCCGGTCGGCCAGCCACCAGGCCAGCGCACCCGCACCGGCCGCCAGCAGCACCCCGACCCCGCCGAGGCCCGCCCCGCCGCGCCGCCCGTGCCGCTGCACGGCCGGCGATCGCGGGGGCTCGGGCGGCCCGGTCGGCGTCTTGCGCAGCGGATCGCCCTCCGGCAGGTCCGTCCGCTGCCACCAGGCCTGCGCCGGCACCCCCGGCGGCGGCGTCTGCGCACCGTACGGATTGCGCTCCGGGTGCCGCGGGTCCCACAGGTACCCGCTCGGGCCCGGCGGCGGCGTGTCCTGCGGGACCAGGCCTGCCGCGCGGTCCCGGGCGTGCTGCGCGGCGCGGTCCTCGCGGGCGGCGCGCAGCTTCTCGTGCATCTCCGCCTTGCGGGCCTGCCACTCCGCCTGGAAGTCCTCGCCGAACCGGCGCTGCCAGGTCTTCCAGTCCAGCTGCTCGACCGGTTCCTCCAGCCGGTCGTACGGGCCGTCCTGGCCCTGCGGGACCGCACCGCCGCGGGCCCGGCGGCGCCGCTCCGGGTCGTGGCGGACCGCCAGGAACACCAGGCCGCCGAGCAGCAGCAGCGGGAAGAGCTGCCCGCCGTCGCCCATCGAGGAGAAGAACACCCCGGTGCCGATCACCGTCAGCAGCACCGCGCCGATCGACTGCCCGTCCACCCGGCCGGTCAGCACCCGCTGCAGCTCCGTCCGCCCCGGCTCCCCGTCGACCGGCTCGCGCGGCACGATCAGCCACGCCAGGCCGTACAGGAACAGGCCGAGGCCGCCCGACAGGCAGAGCACCGCGACGACCACCCGGAACACCACCGGGTCGATGTCGAGGTGGCGGCCGAGCCCGCCGCACACGCCGGCCACCACCCGGTGCTGCCCGCTGCGGGTCAGCGGCGGGCGCTGCGCCGCGGGCGGCGGGGTGTCCCCGGCCGGTGCGTCGGCGGCGGTGTCGGCCTGCGCGGCCGTGCTCTGCTCGTCGGTCATGGCACCATCCTGGTGGCTGCCGGGCCCGCGCCCAACCGCCCGTGGCCCCGGACGGACCCTGATCTGTCCCTGAGGGACTTCCGGGGCCGACCCTGATGCACCGCCACCGCTTGACATGAGACCGTCTGTGGCGTGGCAGCACCCGGCAGCGAGACCCAACACAGCGAATCCGACGCCCCGACCGTCCCCGGCGGGCCGGCCGACCCGCCCTACCGCCGGCTGTACCGCAGCCCGCACGGGCGGATGCTCGGCGGTGTGGCGCACGGGCTGGCCGTCCACCTCGGGCTGCCCGTCAGCTGGGTCCGCGGCGCCTTCGTGCTGCTCTTCTTCGCCCAGGGCATCGGCGCGCTGCTGTACGCCGCGTTCTGGTTCGTGGTGCCGATCGGCATCGGCGAGCCCGCCCCCGGCGCGGCCACGCAGTGGGCGTACGTCAACGGCTCCTTCGTCCGGGTCGGCGCCGGAACGAGGGCCGACGGGCCGACCAAGCGCGAGCGCCGCGGCCTCGGCCGCCTGCGCGACGTGCTCCAGCGGACCTTCCACGGCCTGCCCGCCGACGCCCCCGCCCCGCAGGCCGGCGCCGCCGCCCCGCCCGCCGGCGGCCGGCGCACCGGGGGGATAGGCCAGCTCCTCGCCCTGCTGATGCTGGTCGTCGGCATCGTCGCCCTGCTGAACGCCCTGCACATCCAGACCGCCAAGCCGTACGTGTGGCCGCTGCTGACCATCGGCGTCGGCGTCGCCCTGGTCTGGCGGCAGGCCGACGACTCCCGCTGGCAGCGCTGGTTCGGCCTGGACGAGGGGTCGAAGCGGCGCAGCGCCTTCGCCCGGGTCGGCGCCGGTGTGCTGCTGGTCGTGGCCGGCATCGTCGGCTTCCTCATCCTGCAGGGCAGCGGCTCCACGGTGGCCTCGATCGTCGAGGCCTCGCTCGCGGTGCTGGCCGGCATGCTCGTCCTGGTCGGCCCGTACGCGCTGCGGATGTGGCAGGACCTCGGCGCCGAGCGCACCGCCCGCATCCGCGCCCAGGAGCGCGCCGAGATCGCCGCCCACGTGCACGACTCGGTGCTGCACACCCTCACCCTGATCCAGCGCAGGGCGGAGGACCCGAAGGAGGTGCTGCGCCTCGCCCGCGCCCAGGAGCGCGAGCTGCGGCTGTGGCTGTACCGCCCGGAGGCGGTCGCCGAGTCCGCGCCGGACACCCTCGCCGAGCACATCAGGGCCGTGGTCGCCGAGGTCGAGGACCGGCACGGGGTGGCCGTGGAGCTGGTCTGCGTCGGCGACTGCCCGATGGACGAGCGGATCGCGGCGCAGATGCAGGCCGCGAGGGAGGCGATGGTCAACGCGGCCAAGTACGGTGGCGGGGGACCGGTCCAGGTCTACGCGGAGGTGGAGGGGAGGACGGTGTCGGTGTTCGTCCGCGACCACGGCCCCGGCTTCGACCCCGACGCGGTGCCCGAGGACCGGATGGGCGTGCGGGAGTCGATCGTCGGCCGGATGAAGCGCAACGGCGGCACCGCACGGGTGCGGCCGGCGGCGGGCGGCGGCACCGAGGTCGAGCTGGAGATGGAGAGGGCAGATGACTGACGCAGGGGGAACCGTGCCGGAGCGCACCGCGCGCGTCGTCCTGGTGGACGACCACCGGATGTTCCGCACCGGTGTGCGGGCCGAGATCGGCCGCACCGAGACCACGGGGATCGACGTGGTGGGCGAGGCCGACGACGTCGAGTCGGCGGTGCAGGTCGTCGCCGAGACCCGGCCGGACGTCGTGCTGCTCGACGTCCACCTGCCCGGCGGCGGCGGCGTCGAGGTGCTGCGCCGCTCCGCGCCGCTGATGGGCGAGCAGGGCGGGGTGCGCTTCCTGGCGCTGTCCGTCTCCGACGCCGCCGAGGACGTGATCGGCGTGATCCGCGGCGGTGCCCGCGGCTACGTCACCAAGACCATCACCGGCACCGACCTGGTGAACGCGATCTTCCGGATCGCCGACGGCGACGCCGTCTTCTCGCCGCGCCTCGCCGGGTTCGTGTTGGACGCCTTCGCGGCCACCGACACCCCGCCCGTCGACGAGGACCTCGACCGGCTGACCCAGCGCGAGCGCGAGGTGCTGCGGCTGATCGCCCGCGGCTACGCGTACAAGGAGATCGCCAAGCAGCTGTTCATCTCGGTGAAGACGGTGGAGAGCCACGTCTCCGCGGTGCTGCGCAAGCTGCAGCTGAGCAACCGGCACGAGCTGACCCGCTGGGCGACCGCCCGCCGCCTGGTCTGACCGCGGCGGGCTCCCGGCACGGCGGCCGCCCGGGGCGTGACGAGCATCACCTCGGCCCCCGGGAGGGGCCGCCGGGCCCCGGGTGTCCGCTCCGACCAGCGGCGGGGCCCCCGCCGGGGGGTGGATCAGGAGTGCGCGAACGGCGCCCGGGGCTGCTGAGCCACATGCAACTCTCGGGGTGGATTCATGCGTCTATAGGATGAGCCCCGCCCGTGCCGGACCACATCCTCCCCGAGCTCCGGTGGGCCACCCGACCCCCCGGACCGAGAGCGCGGCTATGACCTCCCCCGTGAAGACATCGGCATCTGTGCCCGTGCAGTACCAGCAGGTGGCCGCAGAACCGGGGCAGGGAGCCCCCGAGCCGCCGGCCCCCGCCGTACGGCCCAAGCGCCCCCGCCTCTACGTCCTGGACGGCCTGCGCCTGATAGCCGCGCTCGGCGTCCTCGCCTGGCACTGGCTCGGCGTCGAGCGCTTCCCCGACATCTGGCACGGATCGCCGGGCAAGCTGATGCCGCTCGGCCACCTCGTGGGCGCCTACAGCTGGACGGGCGTGGAGCTGTTCTTCCTGATCAGCGGCTTCGTCATCTGCATGTCCTGCTGGGGCCGCTCGGTCGGCGACTTCGTCACCTCCCGCGTGGTGCGGCTCTTCCCGGCGTACTGGGTCTGCGTGCTGCTCACCACGGCCGTCCTGATGGTCGTCCCGAAGATCTGGGGCGACAACACGCACCGCCCGGACCCGTCGCGCATCCTCACCAACCTGAGCATGGCCAACATGCCGCTCGGCGTGGACAACATCGACCCGGTCTACTGGACGCTCTGGGCCGAGCTGCGCTTCTACATCCTCTTCGGCGTGATGGTGGCCTTCGGCCTCACCTACCGCCGGGTGCTGGCCTTCTGCGGCGTCTGGGGCTTCATGGCGCTGATCGCCGGCTCGGTCGACATGCCGCTGCTCGTCACGGTGTTCCAGCCGACCTACGCCTGGTTCTTCATCGGCGGCATCGCGATCTACCTGATGTACCGCTTCGGCCAGAACCTGCTCCTCTGGGGCATCCTGGGCTTCTGCTGGCTGATGTCGCAGCACCAGATGAAGGGCGTCATCGGCGGCTACGAGTACGGCGCGCGCCACAACCTGTCCTGGGCGATCACGGTGTCCATCACCACCGCCGCGTTCGTGGTGGTCACCGCCGCCGCGCTCGGCGCGTTCAACCGGATCCAGTGGAAGTGGCTGACGGTCGCCGGCGCCCTCACCTACCCGCTCTACCTGCTGCACCAGGAGATCGGCTGGCAGTTGATCGCCCGGATCAGCCGCCACCTCGCCCCGTACCCGACGTTCTTCGTCGTCACGGCGATTATGCTGCTTGCCGCGTGGCTCGTGCACCGACTGGTCGAGCGCCCGCTGGCGCCGGTCATGAAGCGCCTCATGGAGAAGGCCTTCCAGCAGGTGCGCGCCGCCGACGGCGCGCCGGTGCCGGCGGCCCGCAAGCACTGACGGAGCGGCTCAGGGCCTCCTCCGCCACCATCCGACGACGACCACCTCTGGAGACCCGACAGCCATGACCGCGAGTGTCGCTGACCGAGACCGCCACCTGGACCCGGAAACCGCCGGGTCCACGGCGGCGGGCCGGCTGACGGGGGGAGCACGCGCTCTGCTGACCAGGGCCGTCTGGCTCTGGCCCGCACTGTTGACACTGGCGCTGGGCGTCCGCGGCAGCTGGCGTCCACAGCTGTGGCGCGACGAGCTCGCCACCTGGAGCGCCGCCACCCGCAGCACCGGCGAGATGTTCGACATGCTCAAGCACGTCGACGCCGTCTCCGGGCTCTACTACCTGTTCATGCAGGGCTGGATCGGCCTCTTCGGCGACTCCGCGGCGGTGATGCGGCTCCCGTCGGCCCTGGCGATGGCGGGCGCGGCGGTGTTCGTGACGCTCACCGCGCGCAAGGTGTTCGACGACCGCACCGCCCTCTTCGCCGGCCTGCTCTTCGCCGTCGTGCCGTCGATCTCCCGGTACGCGCAGGAGGCCCGGGCCTACGGCTTCGTGGTGCTGGCGGTCTCCGCCGCCACCTGGCTGCTGCTGCGGGCGATCGAGCGCCCCGTCCTGCTGCGCTGGCTGCCCTACACGGTGGCGGTCACCGCGGCGGGCCTGTTCCACATGGTGTCGCTGCTCTTCCTGTCCGGCCACGCGGTGATCGTGTTCTTCCAGTGGCGGCGGGAACGCAACCGCAAACTCCTGACGGGCTTCGGCGCCTCGGTGCTGATCGGCCTCCTGCCGGTCGTCCCGCTCGTCCTGATCGGGCAGCGCCAGGTCGGCCGGCAGATCTCCTGGCTGGAGACCCCGTGGCTGCAGACCTACATCGAGTACTGGCACAACCTGTTCGGCTCGGCCCTGGTCAGCGGCTGCTTCCTGGTGCTGGCCGCGATCCCGGGCGGCTGGGCGCGGCACCGCCAGCGGGTCTTCGAGATCGGCACGGTCGCGGTCCTGCCGATCGCGATCAGCTGGGTCCTCTCGCACGGCCCCAGCGTGTACTTCTTCGAGCGCTACCAGCTCTACACCGTGCCCGCCTGGTGCATCCTGGCCGCGGCCGGGCTCAACTCCCTGCGCCCCCGCATCCTCGGCGTCGTGGGCCTGGTGCTGGTGGCGGCGATCGGCATCCCGGACCAGCAGAAGCTCCGCACCTCCGTCTCGCACGAGCAGACCGACGGCCGGCGGGCCGCACAGGTCATCGCCGACCGGTACCGGCCCGGGGACGGCTTCGCCCCGATCCGCGGCGACGACAAGTGGATGATGATCGACCTGGAGATCCGCTACTACCTGCCGGACCGGGTGAAGCTGAAGGACGTCCTGATCGCGAAGGACGCGATCGAGCGCGGCGACCTGTTCGCCGCGAGCTGCCCGGCACCCGCCGACTGCCTGGGCACGCCGCGGATCTGGGTGGTGGCCATGGGCAACGGCGAGGACCCGCTGGAGCGCTTCCCGAAGAAGCAGGCCGCGGCGCTCCGCGCGTCGTACGAGCAGACCGAGATCAAGCACGTCCGGGGCCTGACGGTGGCCCTGTGGGAACGCACGTCCGACTGAGCGTCACGCTGGGTTGACGCCGCGTTTGCATTGTGCGGCGTCTGGGGCTGTCATCGTGAGGTGTCGCGTTTCCCGACTCGGTCCCGGCACCGGGAGCACGCGATGTCCACCGGTGCCGGAACCGCCTCCGCCACTGGGGTGCGAGTGTCCGCCGAACCAGCCGTCCGCAGCGCCGAGCCCGAACGGGCCGAACGGCGCCGCGACCGGCTGAGGACGGCCCTGCGCTCCGCCGCGCCCGCACTGCTCGGCTACGCCGCGGTCCGGGCCCTCGGCGTGCTCCTCCTCGTCGTCTGGGGCGCCCGCCGCGGCACCCCCGGCCTCGGGCGGCTCAGCACCCTCTGGGACGCCTACTGGTACAACCGGATCGCCACCCGCGGCTACGCCGGGACGGCGCCGGTGCCGGGCCCGTACGGTCCCTACGAGCCGTACGCGTTCTTCCCGGCCCATCCGGCGCTGGTCCGGCTGGTCGACACCGTGCTGCCGCTGCCGGCCAACCGGGCGGCACTGCTGGTCGCCTGGACGGCCTCGCTCGCCGCCGCCTGGGGCGTGTACGCCGTCGCGTCGCGGCTCTACGGGCAGCGGGCGGGCGTCGTCGCCGCCGTCCTGTGGGGGGTCACCCCGTACGCCGTGGTGGAGAGCGCCGCCTACTCCGAGCCGCTGTTCACCGCCCTCGCCGTCTGGTCGCTGTACGCCGTGCTGACCCGGCGCTGGGTGTGGGGCGGGGTGCTCTGCCTGCTGGCGGGGCTGGCCCGGCCGACCGGGATCGCGCTCGCGGCGGCGGTGTCCCTGACCGCCCTGTGGGAGCTCGTCCGGGGGCGCGGCGGCCCGCGAGCGGCGCTCGCCGCCGTCCTCGCACCACTCGGCTTCCTCGGTTACCTCGCCTGGGTCGGCGCCGTGAAGGGCCGCTGGGACGGCTACTTCCGGGTGCAGGACGCCTGGCACTCGCACTTCGACTTCGGCCGCAGCACCCTGCGCTCCTTCGGCGACCTGCTGACCGACGCCGACCAGGTCTGGCTCACCCAGGTCGTGGTCGCCGTCGTCCTGATCGGGTCGGTGGTGCTCCTCGGCATGTCCGCGATCCAGCGCCAGCCGCTCCCGCTGCTGCTGTACAGCGCCGCGATGCTCGCCCTGGCCCTGGGCGACGCCGCCTACTTCAATTCGCGGGCGCGCTTCCTGCTGCCGGCCTTCGCCCTGCTGCTGCCGGTCGCGACCGGCCTCGCCCGGGTCCGCAGCCGTGCGTCGCTCGTCCTGCTGCTCTCCTCCGCCGCCGTGGTCTCCGCGGCGTACGGCGGATTCGTGGCCTTCGTCTACCCCGACGCCCCCTGAGGAACCGTCGGCCCGACGGGCCGTCCGCCTGCCCCCCTCCGGGGCCCGGGCCGACGGACGGCCGCCCGGCGCCGCCTGGTACGGTGACGGGTCATCTGGTCGTATCGAACCGGCGTGCGGACTTCCGAGATCGGGGGAACCGCTGACATGACAGCCGGTCAGTGCTGCAGGTGAATCGCGTGGACCCGGCCCGCCGCGGCGGGCCTGCGCGGGCCTGCAGGGCGGCGCAGAGCCCAGGAGAGAAACAGCGGCCATGAGTGTGACCGACAGACCGGCGGCGCGGGCAGGCCCGCCGAAGCGCGGCACCGCCGCGGCCGGCCGGGGCCGGGTCGGCCGGGTCCTGGTGGACCTGGTCAAGCCGCTGGCCGTCTACGGCGTCGTCAAGGCAGCGGGCCTCGCCGTCTTCCTGTGGCTGCTGCACTACTCCCGCGAGTACCGCCACAAGCCGATCGGCCTCGGCGGCGGCCGCCGCCCGTGGGACGTCCTCGGCACCTGGGACGGCTGGTGGTACCAGGACATCGCCTCCCGCGGCTACCACCCCCAGGTGCTGTCCGCACACGCCCAGCTCTCCGAGGTGCGGCCCAACTCCGCGGCCTTCTTCCCGCTCTACCCGGGCCTGATGCGCGGAGTCTCGGAGGTCACCGGGCTCGGAGCGTACGGCGCGGGCATCCTGATCTCGGTCGTCGCGTCCTTCGTGGCCGCGGCCGGCATCTTCATGGTCGTCCGGCTGATGGGCGGCACGCGGGCCGGCGTCGTCGCGACCGGCCTGTGGGGCCGAGTGGGCGGTCTACTCGGACTCACTGTTCGTCGCGCTCGCCTCCTGGGCGTGCTGGGCCGTCATGACCAGGCGCTGGCTGACCGCCGGCACGCTGGCCTTCGTGGCGGGCTTCAACCGGCCGACGTCGGCGGCGATCATCGCCGCGGTCGGCCTGTCCGCGCTGATCGCGCTCTTCCGCCGCAAGGACGGCGTGCTCCGCCCGCTGACCGCCATGCTGATCGCCCCGTGGGGATTCCTCGGCTACCTGGCCTGGGTCGGCTGGGCGATGGGCCGGCCCACCGGCTACTTCATGATCCAGCGCTCCTGGAACCCCTACTTCGACGCCGGCAACTTCATGATCCACGCCATCCCGGAGATCATGATCGGCCGCTTCCACTACCTCTGGCCCTGGCCGCTCGCCGACATGTTCAGCCTCGCGGTCCTCCTGCTGGTGCCCGCCCTGCTCTTCCTCCTCCTGCGCCGGCGCCCGCCGCTGGTGCTGATCGTCTTCACCCTGCTCACCATCGCCTCGACCGTCACCAGCCAGCAGATCTTCTCCAACGTGCCGCGCTACCTGCTGCCGGCCTTCCCGCTGTGGATCCCGGTGGCGCTGGCCCTGCAGCGGCTGAAGTGGACATCGCTGGCGCCCGTGCTGCTCTTCTTCGACGCGGCCTCCGGCTGGTACGCCGGCTACCTGATGTTCCAGCTCGGCACCCCGTAGCGGCCGCCGCCGTGCCGTGGGCCCGGGGGCGGTTCGGCCGACCCGGGCCGGAGTGTCGGCGGCGGGTCATACACTCGGAATGCCATGACTAGCCTCTTTGACGACCTCCCGCTCCCCGGCTTCGAGAGCCCCTCGCTCGGGTCGAGCCCCGCCCACGACGAGCCGCCGATGGACGAGGAGCCGCCGTTCGAGGAGGCCATCCCGGACGGGCTCTTCGAGACCGACTTCACCGAGGAGCCGGACCGGGACGCCTGGCACCGCAACGGCGCCGCCCGCACCGTCGTCGACCCCGAGCAGCTGCTCGCCGGTATGAACGACCCGCAGCGCGACGCCGTCCTGCACCACGGCTCGCCGCTGCTGATCGTCGCCGGCGCCGGCTCCGGCAAGACCCGGGTGCTCACCCACCGGATCGCGCACCTGCTCGGCGCCAGGGGCGTGCAGCCCGGCGAGATCCTGGCGATCACCTTCACCAACAAGGCCGCCGGGGAGATGCGCGAGCGCGTCGAGGAGCTGGTCGGTCCGCGGGCCCGCGCGATGTGGGTCTCCACCTTCCACAGCGCGTGCGTGCGCATCCTGCGCCGCGAGTCCAAGCTGCTCGGCTTCACCTCGTCGTTCTCCATCTACGACGCGGCCGACTCGCAGCGCCTGATGGCCCTCGTCTGCCGCGACCTGGACCTCGACCCCAAGCAGTTCCCGCCGAAGTCCTTCACCGCCAAGATCAGCAACCTCAAGAACGAGCTGATCGACGAGGAGACGTACGCCGACCGGGCCGCCAACCCGATGGAGAAGAAGCTCGCCGAGGCGTACACCCTCTACCAGCGGCGCCTGCGCGAGGCCAACGCGCTGGACTTCGACGACATCATCATGACCACGGTCAACCTGCTCCAGGCCTTCCCCGACGTCGCCGAGCACTACCGCCGCCGCTTCCGGCACATCCTGGTCGACGAGTACCAGGACACCAACCACGCCCAGTACACCCTGGTGCGCGAGCTCTCCGGCGGCGCTCTCTCCGACGCGCCGAAGCTCACCGCCGACGGCGAGTTCGTCAACCCGAACGCGGCCCGGCTCGCCCAGATCCCGCCGGCCGAGCTCTGCGTGGTCGGCGACGCCGACCAGTCGATCTACGCCTTCCGCGGCGCGACGATCCGCAACATCCTCCAGTTCGAGGAGGACTACCCGAACGCCACGACCATCCTGCTGGAGCAGAACTACCGCTCCACGCAGACCATCCTCAGCGCCGCCAACGCCGTCATCGAGCGCAACACCAACCGGCGCAAGAAGAACCTCTGGACGGCCGGCGACCAGGGCGAGCGGGTGGTCGGCTACGTCGCCGACGACGAGCACGGCGAGGCCCAGTTCATCGCCGACGAGATCGACCGGCTCACCGACAGGGACGAGGCCCGCCCCGGCGACGTGGCGATCTTCTACCGCACCAACGCGCAGTCCCGCGTCTTCGAAGAGGTCTTCATCCGGGTCGGCCTGCCGTACAAGGTCGTCGGAGGCGTCCGCTTCTACGAGCGCAAGGAGGTCCGGGACATCCTGGCCTACCTGCGCGTCCTCTCCAACCCCGAGGACACCGTCCCGCTGCGCCGCATCCTCAACGTGCCCAAGCGCGGCATCGGCGAACGCGCCGAGGCGATGATCGACGCCCTCGCCGCCCGCGAGCGGATCAGCTTCGCCCAGGCGCTCCGGCGCGTCGACGAGGCGTACGGCATGGCCGCGCGCTCGGCCAACGCGGTGAAGAAGTTCAACGCGATGATGGCCGGGCTGCGGCAGGTCGTCGAGTCCGGCGCCGGCCCGGCCGCCGTGCTGGAGGCCGTCCTGGAGGAGTCCGGCTACCTCGCCGAGCTCCAGGCCTCCACCGACCCGCAGGACGAGACCCGGATCGAGAACCTCCAGGAGCTCGCCTCCGTCGCCCTGGAGTACGAGCAGGACCCGGGCGAGCGCCCCGAGGGCGAGGACGCCGAGGGCGCCCCGCCGGTCGGCTCGCTCGCCGACTTCCTGGAGCGCGTCGCCCTGGTCGCCGACTCCGACCAGATCCCGGACGACGAGGAGGGGCAGGGCGTCATCACGATGATGACCCTGCACACCGCCAAGGGCCTGGAGTTCCCGGTGGTCTTCCTCACCGGCATGGAGGACGGGATCTTCCCGCACATGCGGGCCCTCAACCAGGTCAAGGAGCTGGAGGAGGAGCGCCGGCTCGCCTACGTCGGCC
This sequence comes from Kitasatospora sp. NPDC051914, assembly GCF_040680995.1. NCBI lineage: Bacteria > Bacillati > Actinomycetota > Actinomycetes > Kitasatosporales > Streptomycetaceae > Kitasatospora > Kitasatospora sp. NPDC051914. The sequence continues at coordinate 80,563 of NZ_JBFAXX010000019.1, read as the reverse complement.
TCACCCGCGCCCGGCAGCGGCTCTACCTGACCCGCTCGGTGCTCCGCAGCGCCTGGGGCCAGCCCGCCTACAACCCGGCCTCCCGCTTCCTGGAGGAGATCCCGGAGACCCTGGTCGAGTGGAAGCGCACCGGCGCGGCGGCCGTCCCGGCGACCCGCGGCTTCTCACCGTCCTCCTCGGGCCCCTCCCGTTCCTACGGATCCTCCGGCGGCGGCTCGGCCCGCTCCACGGTGGCGCCGCAGCCCGGCTGGGCGAAGTCGGCGCGGAAGGTCACCGAGCGCGAGGTCGTCGGCCTGGCGGTCGGCGACCGGGTCAGCCACGACACCTTCGGGCTCGGCACCGTCGTCGCCACCCAGGGCGCCGGCGACCGCGCCCAGGCGACCATCGACTTCGGCAGCTCCGGGCGCAAGCAACTGCTGCTGCGCTACGCCCCGGTCGAGAAGCTCTGAGCGGGTCGAGAAGCTCTGGGCGGGTGACCACGCAGGGGCGCCCGAGTGCCTTCCGAGGACGCGGTCAGCGGCGCCGCGGGTCCAGGCCGTGGGCGAGCAGCCAGGGCAGCGGGTCGACCGGAGCCCCGCCGGCGGGCCGTACCTCGAAGTGGAGGTGCGGCCCGGTGGCGTTCCCGGTCGCTCCCGCGAGGCCGATCACCTCGCCCGCCCGGACGCGGCCGCCCCGCACCCGGTACCCGCTCAGGTGCGCGTACCAGGTCTCGGTGCCGTCCGCCGCGGTGACGACCGCCAGGTAGCCGTACGAGCCGCTCCAGCCGGTGGTCACCGTGCCGTCGGTGACCGCGCGGACGGGCGTGCCGGCGGCCACCGGGAAGTCGAGGCCGGTGTGCCGCGCCGCCCGGTGCGGCCCGGCCTGCCCGAAGCGGGCGCTCGGCCCGGGTGCATCGACCGGCAGCACGTACGGCGGCCGCACGGCCTCTGCGGGCCGCTGCTCGTCCTCGCGTTGCCGCTCGGACTGCCGCCGGGCGGCGAGCGCCGCCCGGGCCAGTTCGCGGTCGGCCCGGTCGTCGTCGGGCCGCTGGCCCGCCGGCCCGCGCGAGGGGGTGTGGGGGCCCGACTGCGGAGGGCCGGGCAGCCTGGTGCGGTCGGCGTGGACGGTCGCGGCCGCCACCCCGAAGACCCCGAGGGTGGCCGCGGAGGGCAGTGCGACGGTGAGCACCGCCCGCCGGGTGGTGCTCGGGCGCGGGCCGCGGTGCTGGGCGCGCGGCCGGTCGGCGGTGCCGGCCGACCCGGGCAGCGGCCGGTGGATCGGGATACGGATCGGGATGCGGACGGGGGAGCGTCTGACCGTCATCGCGCCGCCTCCTCGGAATCGGGAGTGACCGGGAGAAAACAGTCGAGACTGTAGTCCTTGATCACGAGCGCGGACGAAGTGCGCATCTCAGCACGCGTGGCGCTCCGTCAGCGGGCCCGCCGCCCAGGCCTCCAGGGCGTGTCGGACGGCGGCCACCGCCCGCGGATGGGCCGGCAGCCCGATGTGTCCGGCGCCCGGCACGGCCACGTGGTCGGTGCACAGGTCGGGATGGTCGAGGCGGGCGTTGCGCCTCGGCAGCACCACCTCGTCCAGTTCGCCCCGGACGCAGGTGAAGTGGCTGGTGCACTGCGGCGCGGGCAGCCGCAGCTCGGTCAGCAGCTCGCTGCCGGGGCGCAGTTGCCGGGTGATCGGGAACGGGTTCGGCAGCAGCGCGGCCGAGGTGCCCCCGTGCGGGGTGGCCAGGGTGACCACCTCGGGGGCGAGTTCGTGTCCGCCGAGCCGCTGCACGTAGTAACGGGCGATCAGGCCGCCGAGGCTGTGCCCGACCAGGGCCACCGGCCGGCCGCCGTGCGCCTGCACCGCCCACTCGACGTGCCGGGCGAGCAGGACGGCGGCCGCCCGGACGTCCCGGGTGAGCGGCGAGTAGTTGAGGGCGTGCAGGTGCGTCCAGCCGTGCCGGTGCAGGGTGCGGCGCAGCGGCGCGAAGACGGCCCGGTTGTCGGCGAAGCCGTGCAGGAGCAGCACGGGGTCGTGCCGGGGCCGTGCGGCCGGCGGCACGGGCCGGTCGGGGCAAGGTCGGGGCCGCTGCTCCGGCGGGATGCCGGTGGGGTAGCGGACCAGGTGGGTGGCGAGCGCGGCGGCTTCCGCGCCGGCTCCGCGGACGGTGGCGGCCGTCCGCTGGAACGGGATGGTCATGCGGCTCTCCCCGGCAGGACACGGCGCGGGGGCCCCTGCGGCGGCCGACGCAGGGGACAGGGAAAGGGGCGGTACCTGGGCGCGCCCGGCAAGGCCCGCCGGGCGTGCGACGCGTGCGGTCGGACACGCCCCGGGGTCGGCTGCCGGGCAGCCCTGTGATTTTCCCCTGCGGTGGGCGGGCGAAAACCGTGGAGCCCTTCCGGCGGGGTTACGCTGCCTCCAGGTCCGTCGGAGGCTGTTGACACCGCGTCCGCGTCCGAGCGGTCGGCCGGACGGTGGACGACGAGGTCCGGGAGGCAGTGATGGGTGTGTCGGGGCCGATCCGCGTGGTGGTCGCCAAGCCGGGTCTGGACGGTCATGACCGGGGCGCGAAGGTGATCGCCCGCGCTCTGCGCGACGCCGGTGTGGAGGTCATCTACACCGGCCTGCACCAGACGCCGGAGCAGATCGTCGACACGGCGATCCAGGAGGACGCCGACGGCATCGGGCTGTCCATCCTCTCCGGTGCCCACATGACCCTCTGCGCGAGGGTGCTCGAACTCCTGCGGGAGCGCGAGGCCGAGGACATCAAGGTCTTCTGCGGCGGGATCATCCCGGACGAGGACATCGCGAAGCTCAAGGAGCTCGGCGTGGCCGACGTCTTCACCCCGGGCACGCCCACCCGGTCGGTGGTCAGCTGGGTCGAGGCGAACCTCCGCCCGGCGGGCTGAGCGCAGCCGATCGGCGTCCTTCCGGGCCGGGCCCCGCTCCGCGCGGGTGCCCGGCCCTCCGCCGTGCCCGCGTGTCAGGGCGCGAGTTCGGCGAGCATCACGGCCCGCAGCCGGAGCGTCTCGGCGAGCCGGGTGAAGGTGTCGGCCCAGGCGGTGTCCGGTGCGGCGTCGGCGACGAGCGCCTCCACCGCGGGGGCGGCCTCCGGGGCGAGCGCCCGCTCGGTCATGCCGAGCACGCCGCTGTGGCTCCACGGGTAGGCGCCGGAGCCGGCGGCCCGCTCCAGCGCGGCGACGACCGCGGTGGAGAGCGGGGGCGTCCACGGGGTGGCGCAGGCGCCGAGCAGTTGGAAGGCGTCGCCGAGCCCGTTGGTGCGGATGAACGCGGCCGTCCAGGCGGCCCGCTCGGCCGGCGGCAGGACGGCGAGCAGCTTGGCGGGCGCCCCGGCGGCCCGGCCGGCGCCGGCGGAGCGGGGGGCCGGGCCGAGCAGCGCCCGGGCCCAGGCCTCGTCCTGCTGGCGGACGGCGGCGCGCGCCCAGGCCTCGCGCAGGTCGGCCGACCAGTCGGTGCCGTCGGCCTCGCCGCCCTCGCGGGCGGGCAGCCTCAGCAGCTGCTCCGGGGCGAGCCCGGTGGACTCCGTCCACAGCGCGAGCGGGGCGGCCGCCACGATCTCGCCCAGCCACCAGGACCGCTGCCCGCGGCCGGTGGGCGACTTGAGCGGGACGCCGTCCCGCTGCATGGCGGTGTCGCACTCGGCGGGCGGGTGGACGGCGAGCCGGCCGTCGAGCGGTCGCACGCAGGCCTGCGCGCGCTCCGCCATCCGGGCGGCCAGGGCGGAGCCCGGCAGGGTGGAGAGCAGCTCGGCGGCGGTGCTGCGGACGTTCTTGCTGCGGTCGCCCAGGGCGGCCTCCAGGAACTCCTCGTCCGCCGTGGAGAGGCCCTCCTGCAGGGCGTCCAGGAACAGCAGGCGGTCCTCGGCGCGCTCGGTGGCCCAGGTGCTGCGGAGCAGGGCGAGGCCGGCCGCAGGATCGCTGCGGCGCAGCCGCGTCAGGTGGGTGACCCGCTCGGCGAACAGGCCCTCCTGCCAGATCTGCTCGCCGGCCGCGGGGCCGCCGTCGTCCGTTGCCCCGGTCTCTCCGGAAGGGCCGGCGCCGGTCGTGCGGGTGACGAACCGCCAGTCGGTGTTCCGCTCGGCGAGCCAGCGGCCGAGCGGCCCGGCCAGTGCCACCACGTCGGGGCGCAGCTCGCTGCGGGCGCGGGCGGTGTCCAGCAGTGCGGGGACGTGCGCGGGCGGCAGCCGGTACCCGTGCGCCCGGGCGGCGGCCAGCCACTGGGGGAGCAGCTCGGTGAGGTTGGCGAGGCTGGTGTCCGGCCCCCGGCCGCCGAGCAGGAAGCCCAGGCGGCGTGCGGCGGGCTCGGGCAGCTCGGGCCGCGGGTCGCCGTCGGCCGGCGCCGGGACGGCGGACGGGGGCAGCGCGCAGCTGCCGGCCCGGCGCGCCACGACGGTGAGCGCCGCCAGGTCGAGCAGGGCCGTCGCCGGGTCGGTGCGGTCGACGGCGTCGGCCGCGCCGGTGAACGCGGGGGAGCCGCCGACGCCGGGCAGCGGGCGGCGGTCGGTGCCGAGCAGCGCGGCGGTCTGCAGCTCGGACCAGCTGTCGTGGGCGGTGGTGGTCGGTGCCGTCACGGCCGGCCTCCCGTCGGGTGGGTCTGGTGTCGGTGGCGGGAGGTGCCCGCCCGGGGCGCGGTCACTGGCCGAGGCCGATCGCGCGGCCGTCGGCGGACCAGGCGGTGACCGGGGCGAACCCGGCGTGCCCGTACTCGCCGAACAGGGTGACCGGGTGCCCGGCGGAGACCGCGGCCAGCCGCCAGAGCGCCTGCTCGGGCGTCGAGCCGCGCCTGACCGGAACGGCGCTGCGGCCGTCCGTCAGCTGCCAGCCCTCCGGCCCGAGGACGGGCACCACCGCGCCCAGCACGGCCGGCCAGGCGTCCAGCCACGGGTCGTCGGCGACGGCCTCGCCGTAGCCGGCCACCGCCTCGGCGGGGGAGACACCGGCCGGCGGCCCGGGCGGGGCGGCCTCCGGCTCGCCGTACCGGGTGCCGAGGACGGCGCGCAGCGGGCGGGCGCCCGGGTGGTAGGCCATGTCGGCCTCCAGCACCCGGCCGGTCGGCAGCGCGACCTCGGGCGCCTTGCCGGGGCTGCCGAAGGAGAGCAGCAGGGCCGGGCGGCCGGTCTTGGCGCCGCGCAGCCAGATCCGGCGGGTGGTCAGCCGGTCGTCGGCGGTGTCCCGGCTGCCGAGGACGTGCCAGCGGTCGCGGACCGTCGGCCCGGCCAGCACCTCCTCGGCGCCGGTGCTGAACCCGACCCGGGTGCGGACGGTCGCGGCGAGCGGCGCGGGGAGCTCGCCGACCCGGCCGTAGGCGCCGGCCAGCAGGTGCAGCAGGGCGTACTCCTCCAGCAGGCCGTCCTGCGGGGTGTGCGCCAGCTCGCGGGCGCGGGCGGCGAGGCCGGGGGCCTGGGCGTCGACCATGCGGGCGGCGACCTCCTCCCAGCCGCCGGAGGCGTGGTCGGCCAGCCCGTGCCGGACGCCGTCGGCGAGCCGCAGCCGCAGCTCCTGGGCACCGGCGGCGACCCGGGCGGCCCGCTGCCCGGCGCGCCGGGCAGCGGCCGCGTCGTCCTTGGCGGACTCCCGGCGCTCCTGCTGCCGGACGGCCTTCTGCTCGGCGGCGTCCCGGCGCTTGGCCAGCCACTCGGCGACCCACTCGGGCTGCTCGGCCCCCTCCGCGACCGCCGGTGAGCCGGCGCTCCACAGCAGCAGCAGGCCGAGCACGTGCTTGCACGGGAACTTCCGGCTGGGGCAGGTGCACCTGTACGCCGGCCCGGAGAGGTCGACACAGGGGAAGTGCGGCGTCTTCCCGCTGCCCTTGCACGCGCCCCACAGCGCGCCGCCGCCCCACCCGGCGCCCGTCCACGGCGCGGGCGCGGACAGCTTGCCGGCCGCCTTCAGCGACGCCTGGTCGGGCGCGAGCGACAGGACGTGTTCGTTGCTCCAGCGTTCCTCCATGCCGACGACGCTAGGGCGGGCCACTGACAGCCGGGCGCGGAGGAACTGACGGCCGGTCACCGTGGCGTCCGCGGTTGTCAGTGGCCCGGTGCATGGTGGTTCCAGCAGGCCGAAAGGGCGTACGAAACGCCCGTCCGGCCGTGCCCGACCGCGCCCGTGACGGGTTCTCCGCGACCGATCCGGCGCCGACCCGACGGTCCGACGATCCCGATCAGCCCGTGCCCTGCCACAGCCATGCCCGGCGGCCCGTACCCAGGAGTTGCAGATGACCACCGAGACGACCACTCGTACGAGTGAAGTCCTCCGCCTCCACGCCGAGGACGCCTTCGCGGCCGAGCTCGACGCCCTCGCCGCCGCCGACGACCGCCCCCGCCCCGCGCGCTGGCGGCTCTCGCCCTGGGCCGTCGCCACCTACCTGCTCGGCGGCGAGCTGCCCGACGGCACCGTGATCACCCCCAAGTACATCGGCCCGCGCCGCGTGGTCGAGGTCGCCGTCACCACCCTGGCCACCGACCGCGCCCTGCTGCTGCTCGGCGTGCCCGGCACCGCCAAGACCTGGGTCTCCGAGCACCTGGCCGCGGCCATCAGCGGAGACTCCACCCTGCTCGTCCAGGGCACCGCAGGCACTCCCGAGGAGGCCGTCCGCTACGGCTGGAACTACGCCCAGCTGCTCGCCAACGGCCCCAGCCGCCAGGCCCTGGTGCCCTCCCCGGTGATGCGCGCCATGGCCGACGGCAAGATCGCCCGCGTCGAGGAGCTCACCCGCATCCCCGCCGACGTGCAGGACAGCCTGATCACCATCCTCTCCGAGAAGACCCTGCCGGTGCCCGAGCTCGGCGACGAGACCCAGGCCGTCCGCGGCTTCAACCTCATCGCCACCGCCAACGACCGCGACCGCGGCGTCAACGACCTCTCCTCCGCGCTGCGCCGCCGCTTCAACACCGTCGTGCTGCCGCTGCCCGCCACCCTCGACGAGGAGGTCGACATCGTCGGCCGCCGGGTCAACCAGCTCGGCCGCTCCCTCGACCTGCCCGAGCTGCCGACCGGCGCCGAGGAGATCCGCCGCGTCGTCACCGTCTTCCGCGAGCTGCGCTCCGGCATCACCGCCGACGGCCGCACCAAGGTCAAGACGCCCAGCGGAACCCTCTCCACCGCCGAGGCGATCTCCGTGCTCACCAACGGCCTCGCCCTCGCCACCCACTTCGGCGACGGCATGCTCCGCGCCTCCGACGTCACCGCCGGCATCGTCGGCGCCGTCGTCCGCGACCCGGTCGCCGACCGGACGGTCTGGCACGAGTACGTCGAGGGCGTGCTCCGCGAGCGGGACGGCTGGAAGGACTTCTACCGCGCGGCCCGCGAGCACACCCGCTGACGAGCCCGACCCGCCGCCGCGACCCACCCAGAGAACCACCGAGAGCGAGGTCCACGACCATGAGCGCAGAGGTCACCCTGCTCGGCGTCCGCCACCACGGGCCCGGCTCCGCCCGGGCCGTGGCCGCCGCCCTGGAGCAGCTCAAGCCCGATGCGGTGCTGATCGAGGGCCCGCCCGAGGCCGACGCGATCGCCGCCCTGGCCGCCGACAAGGAGATGCAGCCGCCGGTCGCCCTGCTCGCCCACGTCGTCGACGACCCGGCCAGGGCCGCCTTCTGGCCGTTCGCGGTGTTCTCCCCCGAGTGGGTCGCCCTCCGGTACGCCGTCGACCACGACGTCCCGGTCCGCTTCGTCGACCTGCCCGCCGCGCACACCTTCGCGCTCGCCGAGGCCCCGTCGGGCGTGCCGGGGGGCACGTCCGACGAGGCGGCGGACGCGGAAGCGGCCGGCGGGGGCACCGGCGACCCGATCGCCGCCCTCGCCGCAGCCGCCGGCCACGACGACCCCGAGCGCTGGTGGGAGGACGTCGTCGAGCACCGCTCCCCGGGCGACGACGCCCTCGCCCCCTTCGCCGCGGTCGCCGAGGCCATGGCCGCCATCCGCGACGGCGCCCCCGCCGGGCCGCACACCCGCCGCGACGAACTCCGCGAGGCGTACATGCGCCAGCAGATCCGCGCCGCCCGCCGGGCCGGCCACGAGCGGATCGCCGTGGTCTGCGGCGCCTGGCACGTCCCCGCCCTGCAGACCATGCCGACCGTCGCCCACGACCGCGCCCTGCTCACCGGCCTGCCCAGGGCGAAGACCGAGATCACCTGGGTGCCGTGGACGCACCGCAGGCTCTCCCAGCACACCGGCTACGGCGCCGGCATCGACTCGCCCGGCTGGTACCACCACCTCTTCACCAGCCCCGACCGGCCGATCACCCGCTGGATGACCGGCATCGCCGACCTGCTCCGCGCCGAGGACCACCCGGTCTCCTCCGCGCACGTCATCGAGGCCGTCCGGCTCGCCGAGACGCTCGCCGTGATGCGCGGCCGCCCGCTCGCCGGCCTCGGCGAGACCCTCGACGCCGTCCGCTCCGTCATGTGCGACGGCTCCGACGTCACCCTCGCCCTCGTCCACGAACGGCTGGTCGTCGGCGACGCCCTCGGCGAGGTGCCCGACGGCGCCCCAGCCGTGCCGCTCCAGCGCGACCTCGCCCGCCTCCAGCGCAGCCTGCGCCTCAAGCCCGAGGCCGCCGAGCGCGAACTCGTCCTCGACCTGCGCAAGGAGCTGGACGCCAACCGCTCCCGCCTGCTCCACCGGCTGCGCCTGCTCGGCATCGACTGGGGCGTCCCCGCCCGCTCCGCCGTCAACTCCACCGGCACCTTCCGGGAGACCTGGCGGCTGCACTGGGAGCCCGAGTACGCCGTCCGGGTCGTCGAGGCCGCGCACTGGGGCACCACCGTCGAGGACGCCGCCTGCGGCAAGGCCGCCCGGCAGGCCGCCGACGCCCCCGACCTCGCCGTCCTCACCGGCCTGGTCGAGCAGTGCCTGCTCGCCGGCCTCACCGGCGCCCTGCCCGCCGTGATGCGCGTCCTCGCCGACCGCGCCGCTCTGGACACCGACGTCGCCCACCTCGCCGCCGCGCTGCCCGCCCTCGTCCGCGCCCTGCGCTACGGCGACGTGCGCGGCACCGACGGCAGCGCACTCGAAGAGGTCGCCCGCGGCCTCGCCGAGCGGATCAGCGTCGGCCTGCCGCCCGCCTGCACCGGCCTGGACGCCGACGGCGCCGCGACCATGCGCGCCCACCTCGACGCCGTGCACACCGCCGTCGGCCTGCTGCCCGCCGCCCCGGCCGACACCGCCGGCGACACCCCCGCCGACCGGTGGGCCGCCGCCCTGCGTTCCCTGGCCGCCCGCGAGCCCTCCGCCGGGCCCGCCACCGGCGTCCCCGGCCTGCTCCGCGGCCGCGCCGTCCGGCTGCTCCTCGACGACACCCGGATCGACTCCGCCGAGGCCGGCCGCCGGATGGGCCTGGTGCTCTCCCCGGCCGGCGCCCCCGCCGACGCGGCCGGCTGGATCGAGGGCTTCCTGGCCGGCGGCGGCGCCCTGCTGCTGCACGACGCCGCCCTGCTCGGCCTGCTCGACGACTGGCTGACCGGCGTCCCCGGCGACACCCTGATCGACCTGCTGCCGGTGCTGCGCCGCACCTTCTCCGTACTGGAGGCGGGCGTGCGCCGCACCATCGGCGAGCGCGCCGCGACCGGCCCGCTCGGCACCGCCGTCCCGCTCGCCGCGGCAGCGCGGCCCGAGGCGTTCGACGAGCCCCGCGCCGACGCGGCACTCCCCGTCCTCGCCCTGCTCCTCGGGCTCCCGGGCACCGTCGCGCCGGCCCCGCTGCCCTTCGTCCCGCGCCAGCCCGACGGCCGCAACAGCTGACGGCCGCCGCCCGCCGGGCTGTCAGACCCGGCTGGTTGCATGGCCGTTGAGCAGCCCCCCGAGCAGTCCTTGCGGGCCCGCCGTGCCGCGCCCCCGCCCGCCCGCACCCTTCCGGAGGAGCACCCATGACCGCGACCCACGCTCCGCTCGACCCCGCCGCCGAGCGGCTGCGCCGCTGGCGGATGGTGCTCGGCGGCGAGGCCGACGGCACCGGCCACCGGCCGTCCGGGCGGGACGCCGCGATGGACGGCGCGCTCGCCGCGCTCTACCGCGGCGCCGACGCGGAGGGCGCCCGCGGTGCGGCCCGCAGCGCCGGCCTCGGCGGCTCGGCCCCGCAGGTCGCCCGCTGGCTCGGCGACATCCGCGAGTACTTCCCGACCACCGTCGTCCAGCTGATGCAGCAGGACGCGATCTCCCGCCTGGGCCTCGACCGCCTGCTGCTCGAACCGGAGATGCTGGAGGCCGTCGAGCCGGACGTCCACCTGGTCGGCACCCTGCTCTCGCTGAAGAACGCCCTGCCGGAGACCACCCGGGAGACGGCCCGCGCCGTGGTCGGCAAGGTGGTGGCCGACCTGGAGCGCCGGCTCGCCGACCGGACGCGGGCCACCCTCGGCGGCGCGCTGGACCGCTCCGCCCGGGTCAACCGCCCCCGGCACCGCGACATCGACTGGGACCGCACGATCCGCGCCAACCTCAAGAACTACCTCCCCGGCGCCGGCCCGGACGGCAACGGCACCGTCGTCCCCGAGCGCCTGATCGGCTACGCCCGGGCGCAGCGCGCGGTCAAGAAGGACGTCGTCCTGTGCATCGACCAGTCCGGCTCGATGGCGGCGTCGGTGGTGCACTCCGCCGTGTTCGGGGCCGTGCTGGCCTCCATGCGCAGCCTGGACACCCGCCTGGTCGTCTTCGACACCTCTGTGGTCGACCTGACCGAGCAGCTCACCGACCCGGTGGACGTCCTCTTCGCGACCAGGCTCGGCGGCGGCACCGACATCAACCGCGCCCTGGCCTACTGCCAGTCGAGGATCACCCGCCCGTCCGAGACGATCGTGGTGCTGATCAGCGACCTCTACGAGGGCGGCATCCGCAACGAGATGCTGAAGCGGGTCGCGGCGATGAAGGCGGCGGGCGTGCAGTTCATCGCGCTGCTCGCGCTCTCCGACGAGGGCGCCCCGGCCTACGACCGCTCCCACGCCGCGGCGCTGGCCGCGCTCGGCGCCCCGGCCTTCGCCTGCACCCCGGACGCCTTCCCCGAGATCATGGCCGCGGCGATCGAGAAGCGCCCGCTGCCCGTCCCGGACGAGCACCGGGTCCTCTCCTAGGGCCCGTCCCGGGGCCCGTCGTGGACGAATTCACCCTTTCGGGTGCGGGACGTTCGCATCTCACCCCGGCGGGGCACCGGATGAGAGCCCGCGCCGGACGTGCCCGGGTGCACCCGTTGTGACGGTTCTCACCAATCAGGACACGGCCCCGGGCGAAACACGCCCGTCGTACGGGGATAACCTGCCAGACGGACGTGACGCGCGTGTTGATTGACGATGCGCCCGGCGCTGTACGGACCGCAAGGCCGTAGTTCTGCGTACCCGCGCAGCTCCGACGCCCCGCAGCGAAGATCCTGCCGTGGCACGCTCGAAGAGACACAATCCGCGACCACGAACAAGGACAAACACGTGGACCTGTTCGAGTACCAGGCGAGGGACCTCTTCGCCAAGCACGGCGTGCCCGTGCTTGACGGCGATGTCATCGAGAACGCCGCAGACGCTGCCGCCATCGCGGAGCGCTTCGGCGGCCGCGCCGTCGTCAAGGCTCAGGTGAAGGTCGGCGGCCGAGGCAAGGCCGGCGGCGTCAAGCTCGCCTCCGACCCGGCGGACGCCGTCGCCAAGTCCGAGGCCATCCTCGGCATGGACATCAAGGGCCACACCGTCCACAAGGTGATGCTGGCCCAGACCGCCGACATCCAGGACGAGTACTACGTCTCGTTCCTGCTCGACCGCACGAACCGCACCTTCCTGGCGATGGCCAGCGTCGAGGGCGGTGTCGAGATCGAGGTCGTGGCGGAGGAGAACCCCGACGCGCTCGCGAAGATCCCGGTCGACGCCAACGAGGGCTGCACCCCGGAGAAGGCCGCCGAGATCGTCGCCGCCGCGAAGTTCCCGGCCGACGTCGCCGACCAGGTCGCCGAGGTCCTCCAGCAGCTGTGGAAGGTCTTCATCGCCGAGGACGCGCTCCTCGTCGAGGTCAACCCGCTGATCAAGTCCGGCGAGGGCAAGATCATCGCGCTCGACGGCAAGGTCTCGCTGGACGAGAACGCCGACTTCCGCCAGCCGGAGCACGAGGCGCTCGAGGACAAGGCCGCCGCGAACCCGCTGGAGGCCGCGGCCAAGGCCAAGGGCCTCAACTACGTCAAGCTCGACGGCCAGGTCGGCATCATCGGCAACGGCGCGGGCCTCGTCATGAGCACCCTCGACGTGGTCGCCTACGCCGGTGAGAACCACGGCGGCGTGAAGCCCGCCAACTTCCTCGACATCGGCGGCGGCGCCTCCGCCGAGGTGATGGCGAACGGCCTGGAGATCATCCTGGGCGACACCGACGTCAAGTCGGTCTTCGTCAACGTCTTCGGCGGCATCACCGCGTGCGACGCGGTCGCCAACGGCATCGTGCAGGCCCTGGCCCTCCTCGAGGAGAAGGGCGAGGCCGTCACCAAGCCGCTCGTCGTCCGCCTGGACGGCAACAACGCCGAGCTGGGTCGCAAGATCCTGACCGACGCCAACCACCCGCTCGTTCAGCAGGTGGACACCATGGACGGTGCGGCCGACCGCGCCGCCGAGCTGGCCAACGCCAAGTAAGGAAGGGGACTTTCACATGGCTATCTTCCTTACCAAGGACAGCAAGGTCATCGTTCAGGGCATGACCGGCTCCGAGGGCATGAAGCACACCCGCCGCATGCTCGCCTCCGGCACCCAGATCGTCGGCGGTGTGAACCCGCGCAAGGCCGGCACCACGGTCGACGTCGACGGCACCGACGTGCCCGTCTTCGGCACCGTCGCCGAGGCCATCGAGAAGACCGGTGCCGACGTCACCGTCATCTTCGTGCCGCCGAAGTTCACCAAGGACGCCGTCGTCGAGGCGATCGACGCCGAGATCGGCCTCGCGGTCGTCATCACCGAGGGTGTGCCGGTCCACGACTCGGCCGCCTTCTGGGCGTACGCCGGTGCCAAGGGCAACAAGACCCAGATCATCGGCCCGAACTGCCCCGGCCTGATCTCCCCCGGACAGTCGAACGCGGGCATCATCCCCGCCGACATCACCGGCCAGGGCAAGATCGGCCTGGTCTCCAAGTCCGGCACCCTGACCTACCAGCTCATGTACGAGCTGCGCGACATCGGCTTCTCCTCGGCCGTGGGCATCGGTGGCGACCCGGTCATCGGCACCACCCACATCGACGCCCTCAAGGCGTTCCAGGAGGACCCGGAGACCGAGCTCATCGTCATGATCGGTGAGATCGGCGGCGACGCCGAGGAGCGTGCCGCGGCCTACATCGCCGAGCACGTCACCAAGCCGGTCGTCGGCTACGTCGCGGGCTTCACCGCGCCCGAGGGCAAGACCATGGGCCACGCCGGCGCCATCGTCTCCGGCTCCTCCGGCACCGCCCAGGCGAAGAAGGAGGCCCTCGAGGCCGCCGGCGTCAAGGTCGGCAAGACGCCGTCCGAGACCGCCCGCCTGGCCCGCGAGCTCTTCGCGGCCGCCAAGTAAGGCTGCCTCCGGCAGACGCCACGCGCGAGGGCGCCGCGGACATCCGTCCGCGGCGCCCTCGCCGTTTCCTCCGCACCTCAGGGCAGAAGCTGCGGCACCTCGGCGGGCCCGAGCGTCGGGCAGGGCCAGAGCGGCGCGCAGGGGACGGACACCACCAGCGCCCGGTCCGAACCGCCCTGTTCCGGAACGGGGGCGCCATCGGCCGTCGGGCCGCCCCCCGCGGGCTGTTCCGCCGGCCCGGACGGGGTGTCGCCGGCGCCGTGCAGGGCGGCGGCGGGCCAAGCGCTCGCCCGCGGCGCCGCCGGGTTGCACCAGGGGCTCCGCAGCCCCGGTTCGCGCCCCGGTGCGGCCGGGCCCGCGCTGCCGGTGCCGAAGGACGAGCACACCTCCGGCGGCGGGGCCACCGCCGCGGGCCGGGGCTTGGCGGCGACCGGCGCGTCCGACTGCAGGGAGACCACCAGTGCGGCCACCATCGCGCCGCCCATCGCCAGCGTGAGCAGCGCCGCCGCACCGGTGACCGCATGGGCCCGCCGGCGCGCCCCGACCACCAGCAGCCCCGGCGAGGGCCGCCGCGGGGACGGGCAGGCCCGCACCGCGGCCCCGTGCAGGAGCGCGCCGAGTTCCGGGCCGAAACCCGGTGCCCACGGGTCGGTGCCCACCACCTCCGGCACCGCCCGGGCCAGCTCCTCGCGTGCCGCCCGCACCCGCCCCTCGGCGGCCGCCGTGCTGGACTCCACCTCCACCGCCACGGCCTCCGCCGGCAGCCCGACCGCGTCGTGCAGGACGACCGCCCGGCGCTGCGGCCGGGTCAGCCGGTGCATCGCCGTCAGCAGCGCCTTGTCCTGCGGAGTGGGCCGGCCTTCGACCGCCCGGCGCCGGTTCCGTTCCTTCCGCACCTTGATCGCCCGGTGCGGCAGGTGGTGCGCGCGGGCCCGCCGCGGGCCGCCCCGGCGCCACGGCGACAGCGCCGATTCGAACGCCGCAGCCCGGACGAAGCCCTCCGGGTCGGCCAGCGCCGCCACCTCCTCCCACCGCAGCGCCGCTGCCCCCAGGGCGATCCGGACGCTGTGCAGGGCCCGGTGCTGCGAGCCGGTGACCAGGTAGGTCTGCTGCACAAGCCGGGTGTGGACATCGGCGCTGAAGGCCGCGAAATCCGTGTGACGGTGCATTGGTGCGGAGGGTTCGGGCGCGGCAGGTTCGGGCGCGGCAGGTTCCGCTGCGGCGGCCGGCGGCGGACCGGGCTCCGGGCCGGTGGCGGGCTCCGTTGCAGCGGCCGGCGGCGGACCGGGCCCCTGGACGGGCGCTGCGGCGGCCCCCTGCGGCCGGTCGGCGCTGCCCTCCGCACCCAGCAGGGCGGCCAGCCGGGCGGCCTCGGCGCGCGAGCCGACGCCGAGTTTGCGCATCGCCCGGGTCAGGTGGGTCCGGGCGGTGGCGGGGGAGATGCCGAGGGCGGCGGCGATGGCCCGGTCGTCCTCGCCCGCCGCCAGCCGGGCGACGACCTGTGCCTCACGCGGGGTCAGCCGCCGCAGCAGCCGGGCCGCCTCCTCCCCGGCACGTGCCGAGGGGGCCCCGGCCGCCGGGGGAGTGCCGTCGGCCGGGGGCGCGTCGGCCGCCGGGGGAACGTCGCTGGTCGGGCCCGTGGGTTCGTCCCCGGCCCGGTCGGCCTTCGAAGGTGCGGTCACCGGAGATCCTCACGGCGACAGCAGGGTCGAATAAGGCACATAAGCAAATAATCCGGGACACGGCGAAGCTTTGCCGCTTCACGGGGCGCAACGGGTGATCTTGGGAGCATGTGGCCCATGACGCAGTTGATGGGCCGTCCGATCCTGGCCCTGCCCGAGGACCTGGGCAGTCGCTCCCCGTTCGCCGACCTCCTCGCCGGCGCCCGTACGGCCCTCCTCGCACTCTCCGTGATCGCCGTCCCCGTCCTCGGCCTGTGGGTTCTCACGCCGTACGCGGACGTCACCGCCCGCGGTGCACTGCGGCTCTCCTGCGCCCTCTGGCTGCTCGGCCACGGCGCCCCGCTCACCCGAGGCCCCGGCGGGGCACCGCTCACCCTCACCCCACTGCTGCTCACGGCCGTCAGCCTCGCGCTGCTCCGCCGGGCCGGCGCCCGGGCGGCGGCCCGCACCCCGCAGGGGTCCGGCGCCTGGCGGTCCGTGCTGTCGCTCGGCGCCGGCTACCTCGCCGTCGCCGCCCTCGCCGTCGCCGAGTGCAGCGGCACGGAGGCGGTCCTGCAGGCCGAACCGCTGACCGACCTCCCGGCCGTCGCCGCGGTCGCCGCCGCGGGCCTCGCCTGGGGCCGCTGGAGCGCGCACGGCACGACACGGCCCGCGCTCCCGGCGGCCGTCGCCGACCGGCTCCGGCGCTGGGAGACGGCCGAGTGGGCACCGCCCGCCGGAGCCGCCGCCGTCCTGCGCCGCACCGCCGGTGCCTGGCTGCTCGGACTGCTCGCCGCCGGCGGACTGCTCCTCACCGCGGCCGTGGCACTCGGCACCGCCGGACGTTCCGCGACCGGCCTGGCGGACGGCCCGGCCGGCATCCTCGGGCTCCTCCTGGCCTGCACCCTGCTGCTGCCGAACGCCCTGCTGTGGGCCGCCGCCTACGGCCTGGGACCGGGCTTCGCCGTCGGCACCGGCACCACCGTGTCGCCGCTCGGCACGCAGCTGGGCGCGGTGCCCGAGTTCCCGCTGTTCGCCCTGCTGCCGACCGGCTCCCCGGGGATCGCCTGGCAGGCCGTCCTCGGTGCCCTCCCGCTGCTGGCCGGTGCGGTGCCGGCCCTGCTGCTCGGCCGCGCCGCGGCGGGCCGCAGCACCGCCCGGCCCTGGCCCCCGGCCGCGGTCGCCGTGGTCGCCCTCGCCGCCGTCCTGGCCACCGCCGCAGCGGCCGGCGCAGCCGCCTGGCTGGCCGGCGGGGCACTCGCCGCCGGACGCATGTCCACCCTCGGCCCCGTCCCCTGGCGGGTCGCCCTCACCGCCGCAGGCTGGTCCGCCCTCGTCGTCCCGCCCGGCGCCCTGCTGACCCGCTGGACCCTCTCCCGCACCGCCCCGCGCCCCCGGGCCGCCGCCACCGTCCGCCTCCGCACCGCACAGCTACGGGCCACGCTCCACCGCCTGGTCACCCGCCTCGCCGCCCACCCCCGACCCACCGGCGACTGACCCACCCGCCCCCGGGGTCGCGGGGAACTGCGCGCAGCGGAAGGACCGGCGCCGCAGCCCCTGCTGCCCCGTACAGCCCCGCCTCCGCCGGGCACGCCTCCCCGGAGGGGGTCAGCGGTTGCCGGGGTTGGTGATCTGCGTGATGACGTCCGGGGCGAGGTCATTGCAGCTCTGCGACGCCTCCGTGGTCAGGGCGTCGTTGATGCAGGTCACGTAGTCGTGGTAGTAGAGCTGGAAGCCGAAGATGCTCAGCGTGAAGATCACGGCCACGCCGCCGGTGAGCAGGCCGCCGAGCGCCGCCGGCACCTGCGGGCGGGTCGGCTGCGGCTGTGCCCAGCCGCCGATCCGTGCCGTGCCCAGGGCGTGCGGATTGCCGCCGGAGGCCTCACCCGGCGCACCTGCGGCACCCACTGCACCCGCCGCGGCCGTGGCACGCCCGCTCCGCAGGGCACTGACCCCCCAGTACGCGGCGAGCGCGCCGAGCAGCAGGGCGAGGTACTGCATCCCGACGACCGAGCAGAACAGCCCGGCCATGCCGGCACTCAGCGCGTAGCGGGCACGCCGGTGGACCGGGTCGGTCGGGTCGAAGCGCGGCTGCGGCGGCTCGGACCAGCCGCCGCGGTAGCCGGGGCTCCACGGGTGCGGCGGCGGCACCTGGGGCCGCTCGTCCGGGTCGTCCCGGTCACCGCGGTTGTCGCGGTCGCCGCCGCCCTGGCCCGCCGGGGGGTGGGGGTGAGAGCGGGGCCGCCACGGCCGGTCGGGGGCATCCGCCGGCGGCGGCGCGAACGGGTTGCGCTCGCCGGTGTCGTCTCCGCTGCTCATCGTGTCAGCCATTCCTTCTCGTCCGGGGGCGTCGGACCGCTCCGGAGCGGTCCGCGCCTCCAATGATCCCGCAGGCCGATCCGGGCGCGGAGCCGCCCTGCCGGTCCGCCTCCGGAGCCGTACCACGGGCCCGCACTGCACACCTGCACGACCGCGCCGCCTGCCCCGTCCGGCGGGGCCCATGCGCACCGCGGCACCGCAGGGCGAGATCCGTGTCTCAACTACGCGCGTAGCGTGGTCCGCCGGTGACAGAACGCCTTCGACCAGCCGTTATCGTGGTGACGGTCAGCAGTCCACAACGGTTCCCGGGGTCCCGCAGCGCAGCGGCGACACCCCGCGGTGCCGTCCCAGGCTCGACCTGCCGCCGCCCGTAGTGGCCCCACCGACGGTGGACGTACCAGCGGGCGACACGACATACGGAGAATCGCGCAGTGGCCGCCGCTTCCGCCCAAGTCTTCCCGCCGCGTACGCCCGGACCGGCCCGTCTGGTGGTCCTGGTCTCGGGATCGGGCACCAATCTGCAGGCGCTGATCGACGCGGTTCAGGACCCGGCCTACGGCGCCGAGATCCTCGCCGTGGGTGCGGACCGCACCGACATCGCCGGCCTGAAGCGGGCCGAGGCCGCGGGCATCCCGACCTTCGTCCACCGCATCGCGGACCACGCCGACCGGGCCGCCTGGGACGCCGCGCTGACCGCCTCGGTCGCCGGGTACGAGCCCGACCTGGTGGTCACCGCGGGCTTCATGAAGATCCTCGGTCCGGAGTTCGTCGGCGCCTTCGCCGGCCGGATCGTCAACACCCATCCCGCCTTGCTGCCGTCCTTCCCCGGCGCGCACGGCGTGCCGGACGCCCTCGCCCACGGCGTGAAGGTCACCGGCTGCACCGTCCACCTGGTCGACGCCGGCGTGGACACCGGGCCGATCATCGCGCAGGGCGTCGTGGAGGTCCTCGACGCCGACCATGCCGATGGCGGCGAAGCGCTGCACGAGCGCATCAAGACTGTCGAGCGCAAGCTGCTCGTCGAGGTCGTGGGCCGGCTGGCCCGCGAAGGCCACCGCATCGAAGACCGAAAGGTATGGATTCCGGCATGAGCGCCGCCCACAGCACGCCCCCCGTCTCCGAGAACGTACGCCCGATCCGCCGCGCGCTGATCAGCGTCTACGACAAGACCGGACTGGAGGAGCTGGCCCAGGGCCTGCACGCCGCCGGGGTCGCCATCGTGTCCACCGGCTCCACCGCGGGCCGGATCGCCGCGGCCGGCGTGCCGGTGACCGAGGTCTCCGAGCTGACCGGCTTCCCGGAGTGCCTGGACGGCCGGGTCAAGACCCTGCACCCGCGCGTGCACGCCGGCGTCCTCGCCGACCTGCGCCTGGAGTCGCACCGCGAGCAGCTGGCCGAGCTGGGTGTCGAGCCCTTCGACCTGGTCGTGGTGAACCTCTACCCGTTCAAGGCGACGGTCGCCTCCGGTGCCACCCCGGACGAGTGCGTCGAGCAGATCGACATCGGCGGCCCGTCGATGGTCCGCGCCGCGGCCAAGAACCACCCCTCCGTCGCGGTCGTGGTCGACCCGGCCCGCTACGACGACGTGCTCGCCGCGGTCAAGGGCGGCGGCTTCGACCTGCTGACCCGCAAGCGCCTGGCCGGCGCGGCCTTCGCGCACACCGCCGCCTACGACGTGGCCGTGGCCTCCTGGTTCGAGGGGTCCGGCTACACGGAGTCGGAGGAGGCCTTCCCGGCGTTCCTCGGCTCCACCTGGGACCGCCAGAACGTGCTCCGCTACGGCGAGAACCCGCACCAGCAGGCGGCGCTCTACACCGACGGCACCGGCGGCCTCGCGGGCGCCGAGCAGCTGCACGGCAAGGAGATGTCCTACAACAACTACATGGACACCGACGCCGCGCGCCGCGCCGCGTACGACCACGCCGAGCCGGCCGTCGCGATCATCAAGCACGCCAACCCGTGCGGCATCGCCGTCGGTGCGGACGCCGCCGAGGCGCACCGCAAGGCGCACGCCTGCGACCCGGTCTCCGCGTACGGCGGCGTGATCGCGGTGAACCGCCCGGTCTCCGTCGAGCTGGCCGAGCAGATCGCCCCGATCTTCACCGAGGTCGTCGTCGCCCCCGGCTACGAGGACGGCGCCCTCGAGGTGCTGACCAAGAAGAAGAACCTGCGCGTGCTGCGCGCCCCCGAGGCGCCCGCCGACGCGCTGGAGGTCCGCCGGATCAGCGGCGGCGTCCTGCTGCAGCAGGTCGACAAGGTGGACGCGGCCGGTGACGACCCGTCGACCTGGACGCTGGCCACCGGCGAGGCGCTCTCCGAGGCGGAGCTCGCCGAGCTGTCCTTCGCCTGGCGGGCCTGCCGGGCCGTCAAGTCCAACGCGATCCTGCTGGCCAAGGACGGCGCCTCGGTCGGCGTCGGCATGGGCCAGGTCAACCGGGTGGACTCCTGCAAGCTCGCGGTCGAGCGGGCCGGCGACCGCGCCCAGGGCTCGTACGCCGCCTCCGACGCGTTCTTCCCGTTCGCGGACGGCCTGGAGATCCTGGTCGCCGCCGGCGTGAAGGCCGTCGTGCAGCCCGGCGGTTCGATCCGCGACGAAGAGGTGGTCGCGGCCGCCGCCAAGGCCGGCGTCACGATGTACCTGACCGGCACCCGGCACTTCTTCCACTGATCCCGACGCCGAAGGCCCCCGCACTCCGAGGAGTGCGGGGGCCTTCGGCGTTGCGGTCGGCGGGAGGCCGATCACTGGGACTTGACGACCACCGAGCTCATGATCTTGTCGGCGAAGGTCTGCTTCTTGGCGTCCCACAGCGGCCACAGGAAGCCGATGCAGCAGGCGAACTCGTCGAGCACGTGGCACAGGCGGCGGACGAAGGCCATGCCGAAACCCAGCGGCTGGCCGTCGGCCTCGCGGACGACCCGGATGTTGACCATCTTCTTGCCCGGGGTCTGGCCGGTGGTGCCCTCGCGGTGGATCAGCCACAGGCCGCCCGCGATCGCCAGCAGCCAGCCGATGCCCATGATGGCCAGGCCGACACCGGAGATGCCGCCGCCGGAGCAGCTGTAGGTGTAGGTGGTCGGGTCGGTGGTGCACTTCGCCGTGGAGGCACCGACCACGCCACCGATGGTGTAGAAGACGCCGCTGGGCACACCGACGATCAGGCCGTCGATGAGGGTCGCGGCGACCCGCGAACCCCAGCCCGCGTAGAACTGCTGCACCTGGCCGGCGTGGCCGTAAACGGGCTGCTGCGGGATGCCGTAACCGGCCTGCGGGGCGCCGTAGCCGGGGGCCGGCTGCTGCGGGTAGCCGTAGCCGGGGGCCGGCGGCGGGGCCTGCTGCGGGTAGCCGTAGCCGGGCGGCGGGGGCTGCTGGCTGTACGGGTTGTTGGGGTCGGGCGGGTAGCTCATCAATGCCTCCGGGCAGGATGGGACGTGGGGCGGACAGGAAGACCCTTGGGGCGGACAGGCGGTTGACGTGCCGACCGCAGGGGACACTAGCGGAAGATCCTGACAGCGCCGGACCGGCGCCGGCCAGGGGTCAAGGGCGGTACACGCCAAGGCGGTTGAGCTGCCACGCCCAGGATGCCGCCAGGGCCGCCAGAATCAGCGCGTTGCGCCGGCTGTTGGTCAGCTGCCACCACCAGCGGCCCGGGCCGAGCGGGGCGACCAGCAGGCCGACCGCCACCGCCACGGTGACCGGATTGGCGGCCAGCGCGGCCACCCAGTTGCCGTGCCCGGCCTCGATGAAGACCGTGGTGCTGCCACAGCCCGGGCAGGGGATGCCGGTGAAGCGGCGCAGCAGGCAGAGCACACCGGGGTCGTGGGCGTCGTGCAGCTGGGCGACCGCCACGGCGGCAACGGCGCCGCCCGCCCCGCGCAGCAGCACCCGCATCAGCGCACCCGACACCGTGTCGGCGGTGCGCCGCCAACGGGTCGTCAGTGCGCCTGCGAACGAGGGCGCGGGGACGGTCACGGCTGGACGCTGAAGTAGAAGACCACGATCGCGATGGAGATCAGCACCGCGAGGACGTTCAGCACGATCCCGCCGATCGCCGCGTTGCGGCCGACCCCCGTCTGGTTCGACTTGTTCAGGCCCGAGATGCCGACGCCGAGGCCGACCAGGCCGAGGAACCCGCCGTAGAAACACGACGTCAGAATGCCGATGAAGCCCAGTACCACGGACGCGGTGGCCGCCGAGTTGGCCTGGATCACCACCGGCCCCGGGGCTGCGTAGGGCTGCGGCTGCTGCGGGTAGCCGTACCCGGGCTGCTGCGGCTGCTGGTACTGCGGTGCGCCGTACCCGGGCGTGCCGTAGGGCTGCTGCGGCTGGCCGTAGCCGCCGTACGGGTCCGGCTGGTACGGATTGCTCACTGTGGTCTTCCCCCGACGATCGTCCCCCGTGTCCCCGACGGCCTGTCACCAGAACGCGGGCAGCAGAATTTGCTCCGGGTCATGGTGGTCGTTACCACGGGGCGCTGTCCAGCCGCGACCGGCCCGCGGACACAAATGTGGCACAACCGCAACCCGGGCCGCACGCTCCGTGCGCGGCTCCGCGACAGTCCGTGCGGCACCGGCCGGGCGCGCCGTACAGGGGCGTGCAAGGCGGCGTGCGCCGGTGTGGCCGCGCCCCCGGCAGGCCGCGGCCCGCGGCGCGGCCGCCGGCGCCGATCCGGGAGAATGGGGCCATGACTGCCCAGATTCTCGATGGCAAGGCCACCGCGGCCGCGATCAAGTCCGAACTCGCCGTCCGTGTGGCGGCCCTCAAGGAGCGGGGCATCGTCCCCGGCCTCGGCACCGTCCTGGTCGGCGACGACCCGGGCAGCCGCTGGTACGTCAACGGCAAGCACAAGGACTGCGCCGAGGTCGGCATCGCCTCCATCCAGCGCGAACTGCCCGCCACCGCGACCCAGCAGGACGTCGAGGACGTCGTCCGCGAGCTCAACGCCGACCCGGCCTGCACCGGCTACATCGTGCAGCTGCCGCTGCCCAAGGGACTCGACCCCAACCCCGTCCTGGAGCTGATGGACCCGGACAAGGACGCCGACGGCCTGCACCCCACCTCGCTCGGCCGCCTGGCGCTCGGCATCCAGGGCCCGCTGCCGTGCACCCCGCTCGGCATCGTCGAGCTGCTCCGCCGCCACCAGGTCGAGATCAACGGCGCCGAGGTTGTCGTGCTCGGCCGCGGTGTCACCGTCGGCCGCTCCATCGGCCTGCTGCTGACCCGCAAGAGCGAGAACGCCACCGTCACCCTCTGCCACACCGGTACCCGGGACCTCGGCTACCACCTGCGCAAGGCCGACATCGTGATCGCCGCCGCCGGTGTGCCGCACCTGGTCAAGCCGGAGGACGTCAAGCCCGGCGCGGCCGTGCTCGACGTCGGCGTCAGCCGCAGCGAGGGCAAGATCGTCGGCGACGTGCACCCCGGCGTGGCCGAGGTCGCGGGCTGGATCTCCCCGAATCCGGGCGGCGTCGGCCCGATGACCCGCGCCATGCTGCTCAACAACATCGTCGAGGCGGCCGAGCGCCGCGCCGACCACTGATTCCGATGGCAGTCGTACGGGCCCCCCGCTCCCGGCGCAGGCCGCTGAAGACCACCGGCACCCTGCCGCCGGAGGGCTCGGCGGCGGCGCTCGGCCGCGGCCACTCGCTGCCGGCGCGCCAGTGGCCGATAAGCCTGGTGCTGGCGGTGGCCGGTCTCGGCATCCTCGTGACCTGGGCCGCCGACTTCAAGATCGGTCTGCTGATCGTCGGCGCCTCGCTGCTGCTCGGCGCGGCCCTGCGGGCCGCCCTGCCGGAGGTCGGCATGCTGGCGGTGCGCAGCAGGTTCACCGACGTCGGCGTGCTGGCCTTCCTCGGCGGGGTGATCGTCCTGCTGACACTGGTGGCGCAGCCCGACCCCTGGCTGCACCTCGCATGGCTGGACGACATCGGGCGGCTGGTCGGCCGGCCCAGGCACTGACCGGTGCGGCCCGGCGGCGGCGCGCGGGCGGACACCCGCGCCCGCGCCGCCGGCGGGCCGCGCGCTGTGTGACGCATCAGCCACGCCCGCTAGGCGGCATAGGCTTGCCTTTGCGATAACCTGACGCAGGTCTCTCGATATCGAGAGATCATCCTCGGCTCCAGTGCGCCGACGACGTGCCTGGGGCACCTGGCGATTTGCTGGAGAAGGTAGAAATGACTCGCACCCCCGTCAACGTCACCGTTACCGGAGCTGCCGGCCAGATCGGCTACGCGCTGCTCTTCCGCATCGCCTCGGGTCACCTGCTCGGTGCCGACGTTCCGGTGAACCTCCGACTCCTGGAGATCCCGCAGGGCCTCAAGGCCGCCGAGGGCGTCGCCATGGAGCTCGACGACTGCGCCTTCCCGCTGCTGCGCGACATCACCATCACCGACCAGGCCGCCACCGCCTTCGACGGCGCCAACGTGGGCCTGCTCGTGGGCGCCCGCCCGCGCACCGCCGGCATGGAGCGCGGCGACCTGCTGCAGGCCAACGGCGGCATCTTCGGCCCGCAGGGCAAGGCCATCAACGACCACGCCGCGGACGACATCAAGGTCCTGGTCGTCGGCAACCCGGCCAACACCAACGCCCTCATCGCCCAGCGCAACGCCCCGGACGTCCCGGCCGAGCGCTTCACCGCGATGACCCGCCTCGACCACAACCGCGCCGTCGCCCAGCTCGCGAAGAAGGCCGGCGTCACCGTCGAGGACGTCAAGAAGGTCACCATCTGGGGCAACCACTCCGCCACCCAGTACCCCGACCTCTTCCACGCCGAGATCGCCGGCAAGAGCGGCTTCGAGGCCACCGGCTCCGACCAGGCCTGGGTCCAGGACTTCTTCATCCCGAAGGTCGCCAAGCGCGGCGCCGAGATCATCGAGGTCCGCGGCGCGTCCTCGGCCGCCTCGGCCGCCAACGCCGCCATCGACCACGTGTACACCTGGGTCAACGGCACCCCGGCCGGCGACTGGACCTCCATGGGCATCGTCTCCGACGGATCCTACGGCGTGCCGGAGGGCCTGATCTCCTCCTTCCCGGTCACCACCAAGGACGGCAAGTTCGAGATCGTCCAGGGCCTGGACCTCTCCGACTTCGACCGCGCCCGCATCGACGCCTCCGTCAAGGAGCTCGCCGAGGAGCGCGACGCCGTCGCCGAGCTCGGCCTCATCTGAGACCGGTCTCCCCGAGACTGACGCACGGCCGGGTGCCCCTGGGGCGCCCGGCCGTCCTTCTACACTCCTGTCGTGACCGAAAACCTCGAGGACGCCGCGCTCGTCCTCGTCTTCATCATGCTGGGCGGTCTGTTCAACGTCGCCGAGATCTCGCTGATCTCGCTGCGCGAGGGCCAGATCCGCGCACTGGAGGCGGCCGGCACGCGCCGCGCGGCCCGGGCGGCCCACCTCGCGGCCGACCCCAACCGCTTCCTCGCCGCCGTCCAGGTCGGCGTCACCTGCATGGGCTTCCTCTCCGCCGCCTTCGGCGCGGACACCCTGGCCGGCAAGGTCGCCCCGCTCTTCGTCGACCTCGGCCTCTCCGAGGGGCTCTCCGACACCGTCGCCCTGGTCGGCCTCACCCTGGCCATCAGCTACGCCTCCCTGGTGCTCGGCGAACTGACGCCCAAGCGGATCGGCCTGCAGCGCGCCGACTCCATCGCCGTGCTCGCCGCCCCCGTCGTCGACGTCATGTCGGTGGTGCTGCGCCCGGTCATCTGGCTGCTCGGCCACTCCACCAACCTGATGGTCCGACTGTGCGGCGGAGACCCGTCGGCCGGCCGCGGCTCGATGAGCTCCGAGGAGCTGCGCGGCCTGGTCGCCGCCAACACCGAGCTCGGCAGCGACGAGCGCGCCCTGATCAACGACGTCTTCGCGGCCGGCGAGCGGCAGCTGCGCGAGGTGATGAAGCCGCGCACCGAGGTCACCTTCCTGGACGCCGAGCGCCTGGTCTCGGAGGTCCGCCCGGAGACCGACTCCGCCCCGCACTCGCGCTACCCCGTGGTCGAGGGCTCCTACGACGCGGTCACCGGCTTCGTCCACGTCCGTGACCTGTACGGGGCGCGCGGCGCCAAGGCGGTGCGGGTGCGCGACCTCACCCGGCCGGTCAAGCTGCTGCCCGCCACCAAGCGGGTGCTGGAGGCGATGGGCGAGATGCGCCGCGAGGGCCACCACCTGGCCATCGTGGTCGACGAGTACGGCGGCACCGCCGGCATCGTCACCCTGGAGGACCTCGTCGAGGAGGTCATCGGCGAGATCCGCGACGAGTACGACGCCCTGGACACCACCGCCACCCGGCGCCTGGCCGGCGGCGGCGTGGAGCTCGACGGCCTGCTCAACCTGGCCGACTTCGCCGACGAGACCGGCGTCGCACTGCCCGAGGGCCCCTACGAGACGGTGGCCGGCTACCTCGTCCGGGAGCTCGGCCGGCTGCCCGAGAGCGGTGACGCGGTCACCACCGAGGACGGGGTCCGGCTGACCGTCGCCAAGCTGGACGGGCGGCGGATCGAACGTGTCCGGGTGAGTGCGGTCACACTGTCGGAACCTCCAGGGGCAGATGTTTCCTGAGCGGTCGGTGAAACTGGAACAATGGCCGACATGGTCAACGCAGCGGTCGCAGGTCCGGTCAAGGACCGTCCCCGGGTGCTCTCCGGCATCCAGCCCACCTCGGGCTCGTTCCACCTCGGCAACTACCTGGGCGCCGTCCAGCAGTGGGTCGCCCTGCAGGAGGCCAACGACGCCTTCTACATGGTGGTCGACCTGCACGCGATCACCGTCGAGCAGGACCCGGCCCAGCTCCGCGAGAACACCCGGATCTCCGCGGCCCAGCTGCTCGGCGCCGGCCTCGACCCGGAGCGCTGCACCCTGTTCGTCCAGTCCCACGTGCCCGAGCACGCGCAGCTCGGCTGGGTGATGAACTGCCTCACCGGCTTCGGCGAGGCCTCCCGGATGACGCAGTTCAAGGACAAGTCCGCCAAGCAGGGCAGCGACCGCACCACGGTCGGCCTGTTCACCTATCCGATCCTGCAGATCGCCGACATCCTGCTCTACCAGGCCGACCTCGTGCCGGTCGGCGAGGACCAGCGCCAGCACCTGGAGCTCACCCGGGACCTCGCGGAGCGCTTCAACACCCGCTACAGCCCCACCTTCACGGTGCCGAAGCCGCACATCCTCAAGGAGACCGCCAAGATCCTGGACCTCCAGGACCCGTCGGCCAAGATGAGCAAGTCGGCCTCCTCCGCCAAGGGCCTGGTCAACCTGCTCGACGACGCCAAGGTCAGCGCCAAGAAGTTCAAGAGCGCCGTCACCGACACCGGCACCGTCGTCTCCTACGACGAGGAGGAGAAGCCCGGCGTCTCCAACCTGCTGCGCATCCACTCCGCGCTCAGCGGGCAGTCGATCGAGCAGCTGGTCGCGCACTTCGAGGGCAAGATGTACGGCGCCCTCAAGACCGAACTGGCCGAGCTCTTCACCGAGTGGGTGACACCCTTCCAGGCCCGCACCAGGGCCTACCTGGAGGACCCGGCCGAGCTGGACCGCGTCCTCGGCCTCGGCGCCGAGAAGGCCCGCGAGGTGGCGTCCGAGACGCTCGCCACCGTGTACGACCGCATCGGCTTCCTGGCGCCCAAGCGCTGATGCCGCCGACCGCCGGAGCAGTGCCCGACGGCGGCGGTCTCCGGGAGCCCGAGGAGCTCCCGGAGACCGTCACCATCGGCGTGTCGATATCGGTGCCGGAGCCCTGGGGCTCGGCGATCCAGGACGCCCGCGCGGGCCACGGCGACCCGCGCGCCCGGTCCATACCCACCCACGTCACCCTGCTGCCGCCGACCGAGGTGCCGGCCGCCCGGCTGCCGGAGATCGAGGCGCACCTGCGCGCGGTCGCGGCCGTGCACCGGCCGTTCCCGATGCTGCTGCTGGGCAGCGGCACCTTCCGGCCGGTCTCCCCGGTGGTGTTCGTCCGCGTCGAGGGCGGCGCCCAGGAGTGCCGCGGGCTGGAGGCGGACGTCCGCTCCGGGCCGCTCGCCCGCGAGCTCGCCTTCCCGTACCACCCGCACGTCACGGTGGCGCACGGCCTGCCCGACGACATCCTTGACGAGGCGTTCGAGAAGGCGCGCGGCTTCAACGCGGCGTTCACGGTGCCCGGCTTCGGGCTCTCCCGCTTCGGCCCGGACGAGGTCTGGCGGCCCTGGCGCGACTACACCTTCGGCGGGTAGCCGCGCCGGGGCGCCGCCCCGGTCAGCCCTTCCGGTCCCGGCCCGCCCTGCGGGCCGGGACCAGCGCCAGGCAGAACGCGCCGATGAACATCGGGCCGACCATGTACCGGTACAGCGGGGCCGGGTTGGCCGCCAGGACCGTCAGCTGGAAGCCGACCATGACGCCGGTCAGCGCCAGTGCCGACCGCATCCGCCGGCCGCGGGCGAACACCAGCAGCGCCGCGTACCCGATGTAGCACCAGGTCGCGCCGCGGAACAGCAGCCAGTCGAGCTGCTTGACCTTGGCGGCGGTGTACCAGAACTCGGCCAGGTGACGGAGCTTGTACGACACCGGGTTGCTGTACAGCGCGAAGCGGTTGGGGTTGGAGGCCATCGGGCTGCCCGGCGGTGCGACGCCGTACAGCTCCTTCGGCGTGGGCGCCGGGCTGGCGATCCAGGTGTAGGCGGCCCGGTCGGCCGGGCCGGGGAACGGCGACCAGGCGATGTGGCCGCGGCAGATCCGTGCGTTCAGGACCAGGTCGGGGCGCTTCTTCGCGACCTTCGTCCAGATCCGCATCAGCCGGTCGTTGACCCGCTCCGCGGCCGGCCGGTCGAAGTTCCAGGCGAGCACCAGCTGGTCCGACACGTAGCAGTTGCTGCCGCCCCTGGTCCAGTCGGCCAACGGGGTGACCTGGGCCATCACGGCCTTGTCCGACGCGCTGAAGAGGCCCGGCTCGGAGGCGTACGCCACCGCGACGTCGTGGTAGTTCAGCGAGTAGACCGAGCTCTTGGCCGGCTGCTTGATGCCCAGCGACGGGTAGACCACCAGCTGGAGGACGAGCGACAGGCCCACCGCGAACAGCGTCAGCACGGTCAGGCGGACCCGGCGGCCGCGGATCCCCACGGCCAGCGCCAGGCCGGCGATCAGCGCCACGCCCAGGCCGTTGTTGCGGAACAGGCCCATGCCGACCAGGGCCGCCGCCAGCACCCACCAGTCCGCCCGGGTCGCGCGGCGGGAGACCAGCCGCGCACCGGCCGCGAAGGCGAGCACCGAGCACAGCGTGAACGGCACGTCCTTCCAGATGTAGACGACGAACGCACCGGTCGGCGGCGCCATCGCCAGCAGCAGCGCGATCGGCGCCGTCCAGCGGGCCCGCGCACCGAGGCCCTTCAGGGCCACACAGGTGTACGCCATCACCGCCGACGCCAGGAAGGTCTGGGCGAGGGTCAGCACGGCGAGCTTGCCCGGCACGTGCAGGGCGAGCCAGACCAGCACGTTGTAGGCCACCGAGTGCTCGGAGCTCCAGTAGCCGGTGGTCACCTGCGAGACGTAGGCCGCCGAGTCGTAGCTGGTCAGGCCCGGGTAGAAGGCGGCCCACCAGAGCAGCAGCACGGCCTCCACGCCGACGCCGACGTACAGCGGCAGCCGCCACCGGGCCGGGACGCGCCGGGCGTGCCTGGCGTGCTCCCAGTCCTCGGCCGTGGGGTCGTCGAGAAGTGCGGTCATCGGTCTGCCTCAGGGTCGGGCGGGGACGTGGTGGCCCACCTTATCGGTGGAACCGAACTCCCGATCGGTCACGGTCGCCGTGCGAGGTCGAGCATCCGGTCCACCACCCGGGCGGCGGCACCGCCGTCGTCCAGACGGCAGTGGGTGGCGCGGAACCGCTCGTACGCCGCGGCGTGCGCCCTGGTGAGCTCGGCCGGGCCGGCCAGGTCGCGCAGCGCCGCGACCACCTCGTCCGAGGTCGGGATCAGCGGCCCGGGGGCCTCCGCCTCGAAGTCGAAGTAGAAGCCGCGCAGGGTGTCCCGGTAGTGCTCCAGGTCGTAGGTGAAGAAGAGGATCGGCCGGCCGGTGATGGCGAAGTCGAACATGATCGACGAGTAGTCGGTGACCAGCACGTCCGCGGCGAGCAGCAGCTCCTGCACGTCCGGGTAGTCGCCGACGTCGTACAGGAAGCCGTCCCCGGCACCCGGCAGCGGCTCGCGGACGTGGGCGTGCGGCCGCACCAGGAGCACGTGGTCCTCGCCGAGGGCGGCCCGGACGGCGTCCGTGTCGAGCCGCAGGCCCAGCTCGAAGCCGTCGCCGTTGGCGCGCTGCTGGTCCTCCCGCCAGGTCGGCGCGTACAGCACGATCCGCTTCCCGTCGGGGATGCCCAGCCGCTGCCGGACGGCCTGCCCGCCCTCGCCGACGGCCAGCACGTCGTTGCGCGGGTAGCCGGACTCCAGGACCTCGCCCTCGTACCGGAACGCCCGCCGCAGGATCGGCGTCGCGAACGCGCTGGGGGAGACCAGCAGGCTCCACTGCGGCACCTCGCGGGCCAGCGTCTCCAGGTAGCCGTGGTCGGCCAGCCAGTCGTTCTCCACGTCGTGCGCTATCCGCTTCAGCAGCGAGCCGTGCCAGGTCTGCACGACCACCTGCCCGGGGCGGCGCTCGAGGAAGTCGGGGAAGTGCGTGTTGCCGACCAGGTAGCGGCTGGTGGCCAGCGCCTCGTACCACTCGGCGCTGTGCGAGCGGACGGCCCGGGCGCCGGGCGGCACCGCGGCCTGCGCGTCGTCCACCACCCACAGGTGCTCCAGCCCGGCGCCGCGCCGCACCAGTTCGGCGTGGACGGCCTTCGGGGAGTCCGCGTAGCCGCGGCCGCCGAAGACGTCGTACAGCACGGTCTCGCGCAGCGGCAGCTCCCGGGCCGCCCGGTAGCCGGTGGTGCGCAGCCGCTCCTGGGCGTAGGCGCTGCGTTCGGCCGCCGGTATCACCGGCGTCGAGTCGACCAGCAGGGTGTTGTGCCAGCGGCGCTGCAGCACGATGCGCTTGTCGCCGTCGGTCCGTATCTCGGTGGGCAGGTCGTCCAGCACGGCGGGGGCGAGCATCAGCGACTGCTCGGCGGACGCGTCGCCGACCGGGCGGAGCCACAGCTCCCACACGCCCTGGCGGAGCGGGTGCGCGACTCCGTCGGAGGCGGTGACGACGGCCGGCACCCGGACGCCCGTCCGCTCGGCCCGCGCGACGGGGCGGCGCACCTCGCCGGTGCCGTTGGAGTGCCGCAGCACGAGCTCCAGCGGCCCGTCGCCGGGCAGCAGGGCGTGCACGCCCAGGTCGAAGCCGTCGCCGTCCGCGGCGACGGAGTCCACCAGCACGCCGCCGCCCTGCACGCACAGCTGCAGGTGGCCGTCGGCGAGCTGCTTGACGTGCAGGACGCGGTCGGTGCCGGGCAGCCGGTGCAGGCCGGACACCGGGCCCCCGCGCTCGTCGAGGACGACGCGCAGGCGACCGCCGTCCGGCAGCGCGAACTCGGCGTCCCAGTGCTCCAGGCCCTCGGCCCCGCGGCCGTCCGCGGTGAGCGGGGCGAGCGGCAGGTCGACGGCGAATCCGGAACCGTCGGCGCCGACCGGGTGGTCCAGCAGCGCCTCGGACTGCCGGTGGCGCAGCCGCAGCACGGCGCCCTCCGGCAGGTCGCCCCGCCCGGACAGGTGCAGGACGCCGCCGTCCGCGGTGAGGCCGGTGATCCGGGCACGCACCTGCTCGACCCGCAGCCGCAGCCCCTGGTCGGTGGCGAAGTACGGGACGATCCGCACGTCGTGGTCGACCCAGCGCAGTGTCGGGTACTCGCCCGAGCCGCACCAGTGCGGGGCGAGCGCGCCGGTGTGCCGGCGCAGGCCCGCCACCAGGGTGGCGCCGATCCGCCAGACGCCCTTCTTCCAGCCCCCGCCCGACCGCAGCCGCTCCAGGTCGAGGACGGCGGTGAAACCCGACCAGTCGTGGTTGAAGCGGGTCTGGCCGCTCTCGTCGGTCGCCTCGGGGAGGTGCACCCGGCGGGTGCGCAGCAGGACCGGACGGGCCCGCCCGCCCGGCTTCGCGGTGAGCGTGGTGAGCCCGGCGGAGAGGCGGCCCGTGTCGCGGTCGCCGGGGTGGGCGAAGCCGGTGATCTCCAGTCCGCGCTCCGTCCAGCGGACGGCACGGGCCCCGAAGACGGCGGGTTCGGGCTCGGCGGGGTTCGCCGCCTCCGGGGAGGAGACGACGGCGGGCACGGTGGCGGTGGGCATCGGGGGCGGCTCTCCGAGGTGCTGGCGGCCGGGTGGCCGGCTGTCCCCGTCGTGTCGCTGGGGGAGGGCCGGGGGAGCGGCGACGACACTGGCGTGAACTGCGGACGCCATCTCACACCGGGTCCGACGCACAGGTCAACCGCCCGACCCTGGGAGTTTCCCCAGTACACGGGGGTGCGTCGGGCGCGAACCGCTGCCCGGAGGGTGTACGACCCTCCGGGCAGCCCCTCCGAGGGCCTCAGCCCAGCAGCGCGTCCACCGCCCGGGCCGCGGCCCGGCCGTCGTCCAGGTCGTTGTACGTCTCGCGGAACACGGCGTACGCCTCGGCGTGTTCGGCCGCGACCCGGTCGGTCCGGCCGAGCGCCTCGACCACGGCCTCCGAGGTGGCCAGCAGCGGCCCGGGGGCCGTCGCCTCGAAGTCGAAGGAGAAGCCGCGCAGGTTGTCCCGGTAGTGCTCCAGGTCGTAGGTGAAGAAGAGGATCGGCCGGCCGGTGTTCGCGAAGTCGAACATGATCGACGAGTAGTCGGTGACCAGCACGTCCGCGACCAGCAGCAGCTCCTGCACGTCCGGGTAGGTGGAGACGTCCCAGACGTAGCCGTTGCCGGCGTCCGCGACCTGGCCGCACACCATGTCGTGGGTGCGCACCAGCAGCACCTGGTCGTAGCCGAGCGCGGCCCGGGCGGCGGCCAGGTCGAGCCGCAGGTCGAGCTGGTAGCCGCCCTGCGGCCGGCGGCGGTCCTCGCGGAAGGTCGGCGCGTACAGCACCACCTTCTTGCCCTCCGGAAGGCCGAGCCGCTCGCGGACCCGCTCCGCGGTCTTCTCCCGGTCCGCGGCGAACAGCACGTCGTTGCGCGGGTAGCCGGACTCGACGATCTCGCCCTCGAAGCGGAAGGCCCGCCGCAGCACCGGGGTGGACCAGCGGTTCGGCGAGAGCAGCAGGCTCCACTGCGGCACCTCGTGGTCGAGGTGCTTGAGGTATTCCGAGTCGGTGAACCAGATCTTCTCGAAGTCGTGGCCGATCCGCTTGAGCGGCGTGCCGTGCCAGGTCTGCAGTACGGTCTGGCCCTCGCGGCGGACGAAGAAGTCGGGCAGGTGCGTGCCGGTGACGACGTACCGGGCGGTGGCCAGCGCCTCGAACCACTCCGGGCTCCACTGCCGGACGGCCTCGGCGGTCTGCGGCAGGTCGGCCTGCATGTCGTCGGAGGTCCACAGGTGGCGCAGCGGTGCGCCGCGGCGGACGAGCTCCTCGTGGATCGCCCGCGCCGAGTCCGCGTAGCGGCCGCCGAGCGGGGACACGTACAGCACGCTGTCGGTCAGCGGGCGGGTCTTCCGCTCGGGGAAGCCGTGCCGCAGCTTGCGCTGCGAGTAGCCGCTGCGCTCCTCCGGGAGCAGCGCCTGGTGCGACTCCAGCGACAGGCCGTCGTAGCCGCGGCGCTCCAGGGTGATCCGCTTGCCGCGGGCCTCGACCTCCAGCGGCAGGGTGCCGTGGCAGGCGGGGGAGAGCAGCGCGGTCGGCCAGAGCGTGTCGGCGGCGGCGCCGACCCGGCGGAAGAAGACCTCCCAGGTGCCCTTGGCGAGCGGGACCCGGCCCGCGAAGGAGGCGGTCGGCACGGCCGGCAGCGCGGCCTTGAACCGGCGGTCGGTGATCTCCACCGGGTAGCAGTGCTCCTCCTCCCGCCAGCTGTGCCGGATCACCAGTTCGTAGCGGTGGGTGCCGCCGAGCGGGAACGAGCCGCTGACCAGGAAGCCCTCGGTGTCGCGGGCCGCGGCGATCCCGTCGATCACCGGCTGCAGCACCTGGTCGGCGAACTGCAGGTACCCGCTGGGGGAGGCCTTGGTGTACAGCGCCCGGGTGTCGCCGACGATCGGCAGGTCGAGCTGCTCGGTCGAGGCCCGCTCGTCCAGCACCACCGGGACGGTGGTGCCGTCGGCGAGCTCGACCTCGGTGTCCCAGCGGTCGCGCAGCCGCTCGGCGGAGCCCGGGTCGAGCGCGGCCCAGGCCTCGCGGACGGCCGTCATGTCGGCGATCGGGAAGGTCGAGGTGAACGGCACCTCGCGGCCGGCCGGGGCACCGAGCTCCAGCGGGAAGTACAGGTCGCGGTCGGACTCGACGTGCTTGAGGCGCAGCCGGGCACCGGCCAGGTTCATCCCGGAGACGGCGAGGCCGGCCACGGTCACGCTGCCGCCCGAGGCGGTGACGCCGGCGGCCCGCACCCGCACCCGCTCGATGCGCAGGTTGAGGTGGTTGTCCTTGAGCCACGGCACGACCCGGACGTCCTGCTCGACCCAGTGCACCGGCGGGTACTCGGCGGTGTCGCTCCAGCCGCCGGAGATCCGGCCCTTGTAGACGCCGCCCTTGCCGACGCCGGCGACCAGCACCCGCCAGGAGCCCTCGCGCCACTCGCCGCGGTGCTTGAACCGCTTGGGGTCGATCGTCGCCGAGAAGCCGGCCCAGTCGCAGCTGTAC
Source organism: Kitasatospora sp. NPDC051914 (assembly GCF_040680995.1). Taxonomy (NCBI): domain Bacteria; kingdom Bacillati; phylum Actinomycetota; class Actinomycetes; order Kitasatosporales; family Streptomycetaceae; genus Kitasatospora; species Kitasatospora sp. NPDC051914. Next base: position 46,406 of record NZ_JBFAXX010000019.1, on the reverse strand, counting down.
AGGTCGTGCGGGGAGCTCGCGGTGGCCTCGGGGCTGTACTGCGCCTTGGCGGGCAGGGCCAGCACCCGGCGGCCCTTGGCCTCGCGGAGCACCAGTAGCCGGACCATGTCGGTGCGGTGCTCGACGCCGAGGTGCTCGGGGAAGGCGTGGCCGGTCAGCCGGAGCCTGCCGCCCACCCAGGCGGCCTCGTACAGGCGGCTGCGCATGACCAGGGCGTTGTCCAGCCGCAGCACGTCGGCGGGCACGCTCTTGCGGCCGCCGCGCAGGAACGGGTAGTCGGCGTAGGCGCGGAGCAGGCCGCGGGCCGGGGCGGCGCCGTTGCTGTCCTTCTCGAACCGCATCTGCTCGACGAGCTCGTCCATCCGACCCTGCAGGGTCAGGTGGTACTTGAGGCGCAGCGGCGCGCGCAGCTTGCGGATCTGCTCGGGGCCGATGGCGCGCAGCAGCCGGCCGACGCACTCCTGATAGGCGTTGCGGTAGTCCCGGTCGCCCTCCAGGACGGACCAGAAGAACATCGGGATCTCCTCGACGAGGTTGTTCTCGTCGTAGGTGCGCAGGTAGCGCTTGAACTTCGGGTCGGTCTGCTTGAGCAGCCAGGCCCGGACGAGCTCCATCGAGGTGACCCGGTCGATCAGGCCCTTCGGGTTGGTCTTCATCTGCGTGATCGACATTTCGCCGACCTCGCGCTCGCGCCAGTGGTAGATCGGCTCGGAGAGCACGTCGACGCTGGTCGCCAGGTAGTGGTGGGGCACGCTCACCGGGGCGTCCTCGTACAGGATGCCCTCGGGGTAGAGGATCTCCGCGCCGTCGAAGAAGGAGCGGCGGTAGACCTTGTTCCACGCGGTGCGGTCGGTGACCAGCGTGGGGATCTCGGTGATGTGCGTCCGCAGCCGGGTCTCCTTGAACGGCTTGCGGTGGCCGCCCGACTGGTAGTAGCCGACGGCGCGGAAGCGCAGCACGTTGCCGGTGCAGAAGTCGGAGCCGGTCTCGTCCAGGGTGCCGATCATCAGCTCGTAGGCGCTCGGCGGGAGCGTGTCGTCGCTGTCGACGAAAGCGAGGAACTCGGTGCCTTCGGCGATGTGCCGGTAGCCGGTGTTGCGGGCCGCCCCCAGGCCCTTGTTCTCCTGCTGCACGAGCCGGAACCGCGGATCCTTCGCGGCGTACGCCTCGGCGATGGCGGCGCTGCCGTCCTTGGAGCCGTCGTCCACCATGACGCACTCCAGATCGGTGAAGGTCTGGGCTGCGATGGAGTCCAGGCACTCCTCGAGGTAGCGCTCGACGTTGTAGATCGGGACGACGACGGAGAGTCGAGGGGCCATCGGGCTTGCGGGCCTTTCATCGGGGGCGTCGGCCGCGGGTGAATCGGCACAGATGTACGGAGATCCTACCGTCCGGGGCTCGGACGTCTTTGGTACGGCAGGGTCAGGGAACGAGGCCGACGAGCACGTACTCGTTGTACTTGAAGACCTTGCCCGCGGCCTCCGGCAGCGGGAAGGAGTACGTCCGCCCGATGCGGAGCCCGAACTCCCCGGCGAGGGTGCGCAGCCCCTCGAAGTCGACGAAGCGCACGTGCGTCGGGTCGGAGCGGTAGCCCGCCGCCTGCGGGGTGATCAGCACGACCTTGCCGCCGGAGCGGATGCTCGGCAGGTAGCCGGCCATCAGCTCCTTGCAGGTCTCCAGGTCCAGGTGCTCCAGCACGTGCGCGACCAGCATGCTGTCGAAGGCGCCGGGCCGGCTGAGCTCCGGGTCCGCCCGGAACTCGTCGGCGGTGTACGCCTTCAGGCCGCGGGCCCGGGCGGTGGCCACCGAGGTCTCGTTGTGGTCCACGCCGACGCTGTCCGGGCCGCAGTTCTGCAGGTTCCGGCCGACGCCGCAGCCCACGTCCAGCACCCGGCCGAGGCCCAGCCGGCGCAGGTTCCAGCGGTACGGCGCCTGGGTGGGCAGCAGCCGCTTGATGCCGGACTGCTCCAGGGTCACCAGGCGCTCCGTGTAGGAGGCCTCGGCGGTGGCGCCGCCGGCGGGGACGGACGCGGCGTTCGGCTCGCGGTCTTCGGGCATGGTCGGCCTCTTGGGGAGTGGGCGGTGCGGCGGGGCCGGGGGGCGCCACCGCGCACGGGGGTGACCCGATGGTACGGCCAGCGGTCGAGACCTGTCCGACCGGTCGGGGGGTGCGCGGCCCGGGCCGCGGCGGCTAGTCTGCCGCTGGCCGCGCGCCGGTTCCCGGGCGAGACCCGTCCGGAGATCACGGTCGACTGAGCGCCCCCTTAGAATGAGCTGCAAATGCCCCGCTTCAGCGTGATCGTCCCCGTCTACCAGGTCGAGGAGTACCTGGCCGAGTGCCTCGACTCGGTGCTGTCCCAGTCGTGCGCTGACTTCGAGCTCGTTGCCGTCGACGACCGCTCGCCGGACGGCTGCGGGGCGATCCTGGACGAGGCCGCCGGGCGCGATCCGCGCATCAAGGTGCTGCACCTCGACGAGAACGTGGGCCTCGGCCGCGCCCGAAACGCCGGCCTCGAGGTCGCCACCGGCGACTACGTGATCTTCCTGGACAGCGACGACACGCTCACCCCCGGCCTGCTGCAGGCCGTCGACGACCGCCTCGAGGCCTGCGCCGACCCGGACATCCTGGTCTACGACTACGCGCGCACCTACTGGGACGGCCGCGTGGCGCGCTCCAACTCGGCACCGCTGTTCGCCCGTCCGGGCCCGGACGTGTTCGACCTGGACGGCCGCCCGGACCTCCTCGACCTGCTGATGGTGGTCTGGAACAAGGCCTACCGCCGCGACTGGATCGACGCCGAGGGCCTCACCTTCCCCGCCGGGTACTACGAGGACACCCCGTGGACCTTCCCGGCGCTGCTCGCGGCCGGCCGGATGACCATGCTCGACCGGGTCGGCGTCCACTACCGCCAGCGCAAGCAGGGCGGGAACATACTCGCCACCGTCAGCCGCAAGCACTTCGACATCTTCGACCAGTACGACCTGGTCTTCGCCTTCCTCGACCGGCGCCCCGACCTCGACCGCTGGCGGCCGGTGGTCTTCGCCCGGATGGTCCACCACCTCAGCACCGTGGTCAGCCGCCCCGACCGGGTGCCGCCCGGCGACCGCCGCGAGTTCTTCCGCAGAGCCGCCCGGCACTGCGCCCGGCTCCGCCCCTCCGGCTACCGGCCCGCCGCCGGCGCCGAGGGCGTGCGCACCGAACTGCTCAGCCACGGCCACTACCTCACCTTCCAGAGCGTGCGCGCCCTCGCCCGGACGCGGCAGCTCGCCGCCCGGGCCGCCCGCCGGGCCAAGCGCGCCGCCGCCGTCCGCGACGTCACCCCGCCGCAGGGCCGTCCCGCCGCACCTCCCGCGGGCACCACCCGCCCCGACGGCACCGCCTCCGACCTCGGCACCTGACCCCGCCGGCAGGTCGTAGGCCACTCGGGCACTGCCCGGCCGCCGCGCCGACGGGCTCGGCCGACCCGCCCGGAGCGGGCGGTATACAGGACCGGTCGTCGCTCTTTCAGGTGATCCGATGGGTAAGCCCGTGGAATTCCTCGCCCGTCTCCCGGTCGTCGGCCCGCTCGCGACCCGCCTGATGCGGACCCGCGCCTGGAAGGCCTACCGGCTCTTCACGGACACCCAGGGCAACCGGCTGGCCGGCGCGGTGACCTTCTTCGGCTTCCTCGCACTCTTCCCGCTGCTCACCGTGGCCCTGGCGATCGCCGCCGCGACGCTCTCCGACGCCCGGGTGGACGAACTCCAGCAGGACATCGCCGACCAGGCCTCCGGCCTCTCCGACGTCATCGACCTGGACGCGCTGGTCGCCAACGCGGCCACCGTCGGTGTGATCAGCGGGGTGATCCTGCTGCTGTCCGGGCTCGGCTGGGTGGAGACCATGCGCAGCTCGATCCGCGCCGTGTGGCGGCTGCCCGAGGACCCGGGGAAGGTGCTCGTCCGCAAGGCCTGGGACTGCCTCGTGCTGCTCGGCCTCGGCGCGGTCTGCCTGCTCTCGCTCGGCGCCTCCGCGGGCGCCACCACCCTCGCCCGGCGCCTCGCCGATGCCATCGGCCTGTCCGACGGGGCCGGCCGCGCCGTGTTCACCCTGGCCGGCTTCGTCATCGCCGTCGGCGCCGACCTGCTGCTCTTCGCCTACCTGCTGGCGCCGTTCCCGCGGATCACCGACCAGACCCGCCGGGGCGTCCTCGGCGGCGCACTGATCGGCGCGATCGGCTTCGAGGCGCTCAAGGTGGCCCTCTCCTCGTACCTCGGCTCGGTGGCGGGCCGCAGCCTGTACGGGGCCTTCGGCGTCCCGGTGGCGCTGCTGCTGTGGATCGACTTCGTCGCCAGGCTGCTGCTCTACTGCGCCGCCTGGACGGCCCTGGCCGATCCGGCCGCGGCCCGGATGCGTACCCACGACCAGGGACGCAGGCTGATCGAAGCGTCCCACGAGAAGTGAGTCCGGCCCCCTGTCGGGCACACTCGGACGTGACTAGGATCACGTCCTACCTCTCATCCGGCTCTCATCCGGCACATCCCCGCCGGCCGAGCCCGCATCGCGACATCCTGTCCGCCGCCACACCTGGAGCGCCACGTGACCAGCGCAGAAACCACCGCCGCCACCCCCGTCCCGCGCACGCCGGACGACGTGCCGGGCTGGTTCTGGAAGGCAGACCAGGACATCTTCGGCTGGCTGCTGAGCCGCCAGACCGCCGCCGGGACCACCGGCGACCTGCTGGAACTCGGCGCCTACCTCGGCCGCAGCGCCGTCGTACTGGGCCAGTACCTGCAGCCCGGCGAGACCTTCACCGTCTGCGACCTCTTCGACTCGGACGCCCCGGACGACGAGAACTCGGCCGAGATGGCGATGTCCTACCGCAAGACCCTCACCCGGCAGGCCTTCGAGGCCAACTACCTGGCGTTCCACGCGGAGCTGCCGGCCATCGTCCAGGCGCCGACCTCGGTGCTGGCCGACGGCCGCATCCCGGCCGACTCCTGCCGCTTCGTGCACGTGGACGCCTCGCACCTGTACGAGCACGTCGCCGGCGACGTGCTGGTCGCCCGGGACGTTCTCGCCAAGGACGGCGTGGTGGCCTTCGACGACTACCGGGCCCCGCACACCCCCGGCGTGGCCGCCGCCGTCTGGGAGGCGGTCTTCGACCTCGGCCTCAAGCCGGTCTGCCTCACGCCGGAGAAGTTCTACGGCACCTGGGGCGATGCCGAGGCCGTGCAGAAGGAGCTGCTCGCCCGCGACTGGAAGGCCGAGGGCTTCCGGATGGACGACGAACTCATCGCCGGCCACACCTGCTACCGGCTCGCCTTCGACGGCCCGCAGCCGAACGGTGCGCCCGCCGCCCGTCCGGCCCCTCCGCAGCGCTCCACCGCCCGGAAGATCGCCATCGACGTGCTTCCGCCGTTCGCCACCCGCGCCGCCCGCAAGGCGCTCCGCGCAGCCCGGGCCCGCGGCCGGCGCTGACGCCCGCGGCGGCCCGGGCCGGGGTCAGCGCCGCCGCACCGTCGTGGCGGCGCCGGCCCACCGGCGCAGCGCCGGGCGCAGCGAGAGCCGCCCGGCCCGCTGCCGGCGCAGCCGGAGGGCCGCCACCACCGCGGCCGCCGCGCACAGCCCGGCGGCCAGCATCCCCGCCGTGCCGCCCTTGCGGTGCGCGCGCTCGGACTCGCGGTCCGGGGCCGGGGCGGCCACCGGCGGTGCGGGTGCCGGCCGGTGCGGGCTCGGCGCGGTGGAGGGCACGACGTCCGGCACCGGATTGGGCTGCGGCTCGGCCGACGGAGCGGCCTGCACGGCCGAGGTGTCCTCGGCCAGCACGCCCACCGGCGTCACCCGGTCGACCGCGGCGAAGCCCCAGTCGAGCAGGGCGGCGGCCTCGTCGTACACCTTCTGGTAGGTCGAGGTGTGCATCACGGTGACCAGCAGCAGCCGGCCGTCCCGCTCGGCCGCGCCGGTGAAGGTCGAGCCGGCGTTGGTGGTGTAGCCGTTCTTCACGCCGATCAGGCCCGGGTACTTGCCCAGCAGCCGGTCGGTGTTGGCGATGCCGAAGCTGCCGCGCTGCCCGGTGGCCCGGTCGACGGCGCCGGGGAACTGGGCGTCCCGGGTCGAGCAGTACGCCCGGAAGTCCGGGTTGCGCAGGCCCGCGCGGGCGAACAGGGTCAGGTCGTACGCCGAGGAGACCTGGCCGTCCTGGTCGTAGCCGTCCGGGGTGACCACGGTCGTGTCGTTGGCCTGCAGCGCGTCCGCCCTGGCCTGCATCTGGGCGACGGTCCGCTCGATCCCGCCGTTCATGTGGGCGAGCACGTGCACCGCGTCGTTGCCGGAGCTGAGGAAGACCCCGCGCCACAGGTCCTCCACCTTGTAGTCGAGGTCCTCCTTGATCCCGACCAGGCTGCTGCCCGGGCCCAGCCCGGTGAGCTCCTCCGGGGCGACCCGGTGCACCGCCTCGCGGTCCAGCTTGGGCAGCACCGTGTCGGCGAACAGCATCTTCAGGGTGGACGCCGGCGGCAGCCGGGTGTGCGCGTTGTACGAGGCCAGCACCTCGCCGGTGGTGCCGTCGGCGACCAGCCAGGAGCGCCCGGTCAGCCCGCCCGGCAGGTCCGGCGCGCCCGAGTCCGGGGCCACCTGCACCCCGGGCCGGGCCAGCCGCTCGCCGCCGACGGCCTCGGCGGCGGCCTGCGGGACGGCCGCCGCGGCACCCGGGGCGAGGGCCAACAGACCGGCGACGGCTGCGGCGGCACATCGGTGGACGAAGTGACGGTCGGTCAGCATTTCCGGAACGTACCCGCCGGGCCGTCCGGCGCCGCCCGGCCGCCGCCGACTCCCCCCGAACGGATGCGCCCGGGCGGGCTGCGCATACTGGACGGGCAGCACACCGACGCCCGCGAAGGACCCCCGATGAAGCTCAGTCGCCGCACCTCCTGGTTCCTCACCGCCTTCGGCGTGTGGTCCCTGATCATCTGGACGACCTTCGTCAAGAACCTCTGGAAGGACTCCGGCGGCCAGGCCTTCACCGGCGGCGACCACTCCCAGCCGACCGCCTTCTTCTGGGTCCACCTCCTGCTCGCCGCGACCTCCCTCGTCCTCGGCATCGCCATCGGCGTCCTCGGCGTCCGCGGCCTGCGCGCCCGCTCCGCGGACTGACGCCGAAACCCTTTGCCCGGCGGGGAGTTCGGCTGGAATGATCTCCGCCGTGTGCGCATCGTGCGTACACACGCGCGTCTCCTTGGGGTGGGTCACACAGTGTTCCGTACGGTCTCTCCGCGCCTGCTGGCCTCGGCCGCCGGCATCGCCCTCGCCACCGGGCTCCTGGCAGCACCGGCGGCCTCCGCCGCCACCGACGGCAGGGCCACCGACCCCGCCGTCGTGCCGAGCCCGGGCTTCTTCGGCACCGGCGTCCGCACCGACGCCTGCGACGGCACCACGGCGCCCGGCTGGATCGCCACCGCCGAGCCGGCCCTCACCGCCCGCACCGCCGCGGACCGGGCGCGCTTCAAGGTCTGGGACGAGACGGGCAGCAAGGTCCTCGACGCCGAGGGCGCCGCGGTCGACGGCACCGCCACCGCGCGGCCCGCCGGCCTCACCGAGGGCCGCACCTACACCTGGCAGGCCAAGGGCGCCGGCGGCGGAGCCCCCACCGCCGAGTGCCGCTTCCGCATCGACACCACCGCACCGGCCCTCACCGTCGACTCGGCCGACTTCCCGGCCTCCGACAGCGGACGGGCCCCGCAGAAGTACGCCGGCCAGACCGGCACCTTCACCGTCGCCGGCAGCGACGCCGCCTCCGGCGTGGCCTGCTACCGGTACGTCCTCAACGGCACCCCGAGCGTCGGCAACGACTGCACCGACGCCGTGCGGCCCGCCGCGGACGGCACCGCCACCTTCACCCTGAAGCCGAAGGACTGGGGCACCAACATCCTCACGGTGCAGGCCTTCGACGAGGCCGGCAACGCCTCCCAGCCGGTCGCCTACGCCTTCTACGCGCCGTCGAACCCCACTCCGCCGCCGAGCGCCCCGGGCGACGTCGACGGCGACGCCGTACCGGACATCCTCGTTCCCGGCGGCGACGGCTCCCTGCAGATCGTCAGCGCCGCGGCCGACAGCACCGCCGCGGCCACCACCCTCCCTGCCACCCTCGCCCCCGACACGACCGACTGGTCCGCCTACCGGCTCGCACACCGCGGCTGGGACCCGGGCAGCCACGGCCCGGTCGACGACCTGCTCGCCCACCGGCCCGGCGGGACGGCGCTGTACCTGTACCGGAACTTCGACCAGGGCGCCTTCCGGCACAGTGTCACCCTGGTGTACCGCCCGGAGTCCGCCGACCCGGCCTTCACCACCGACTGGTCGCACACCGAGCAGCTCGTCGCGCTCGGCTCGCTCGACGACTACCAGCAGAGCTCCCTGCTGACCGTCGAGGACGGCGACCTCTGGCTGCTCACCGACCCCGGCTTCAACTACGGCTACCAGACCGTCCGACGTCTCTCCACCACCGGCACCTGGGCCGGCTACGACGTGGTCGCACCCGGCAGTGCGGCCGACGGCAGCCTCGCCCTGTGGGCCCGCGAGCGGGCCACCGGCACCCTGCGCACGTACCCGATCGCGAAGCAGGCCGACGGCACGTACGACTTCTCCGCGCTCGCCGACCCGTCCGCCGGCACCGCCGTCGGCACCTTCCCCGCCGCCGAGTACCCGCTGCTCGGCAGCTCCGGCGACGGCAACGGCGACGGCCGGCCCGACCTGTACGCCGTCACCGCCGCCCGCCACCTGCTGACCTTCGACGGCACCGCCGCCCCGAAGGACCTCGGCGCCCTGCGCTGAACCCCGCACGGCAGAACGCCCGAGGGCCCGTCCGGACGAACCGGACGGGCCCTCGGGCGTTCGCTGCTCCGAATCAGAAGCGGCGGGTGACCAGCGCGCGCTTCACCTCGGCGATCGCCTTGGTGACCTCGATGCCGCGCGGGCAGGCCTCCGAGCAGTTGAAGGTGGTGCGGCAGCGCCACACGCCCTCACGGTCGTTGAGGACCTCGAGCCGCTGCTCCGCACCCTCGTCGCGCGAGTCGAAGATGAAGCGGTGCGCGTTGACGATCGCGGCCGGGCCGAAGTACTGGCCGTCGTTCCAGAACACCGGGCAGGACGACGTGCACGCCGCGCACAGGATGCACTTGGTGGTGTCGTCGAACCGCTCGCGGTCCTCCTGGGACTGCAGGCGCTCACGCGTCGGGTCGTTCCCCTTGGTGATGAGGAACGGCATGACGTCCTTGTACGCCTGGAAGAACGGGTCCATGTCGACGATCAGGTCCTTGAGGACCGCGAGGCCCTTGATGGGCTCGACCGTGATCGGCTTCTCCGGGTTGACGTCCTTGATCAGCGTCTTGCACGCCAGCCGGTTGCGGCCGTTGATGCGCATGGCGTCCGAGCCGCAGATGCCGTGGGCGCACGAGCGGCGGTACGTCAGGGTGCCGTCCTGCTCCCACTTGACCTTGTTGAGGGCGTCCAGGACGCGCTCCTTCGGGTCCATCAGCAGCTGGTAGTCCACCCACACCGGGTCCGGGTGCTCCTCCGGGTTGAACCGGCGGATCCGCAGGGTGACGTTGATCAGCGCGGTCGCGCCCGCCTCGGCCGCGTCCAGAGCGGCCGAGTGCTTCTCCAGGGTCGGAGTGCTCATCAGTACTTACGCTCCATCGGCTGGTAGCGGGTCTGCACGACCGGCTTGTAGTCGAGGCGGACGGAGGTGCTGCCGTCGGCGGCCTCCTCGCGGTACGCCATGGTGTGCTGCATGAACTTCACGTCGTCGCGGCTCGGGAAGTCCTCGCGGTAGTGGCCGCCGCGGGACTCCTCGCGGGCCAGCGCCGAGACGACCGTGACCTCGGCCAGGTCGAGCAGGTTGCCCAGCTCGATGGCCTCCAGCAGGTCGGTGTTGAAGCGCGAGCCCTTGTCCTGGATGGCGACGTTCTTGTACCGCTCGCGCAGCGCGGCGATGTCGGCGACGGCCTGCTTGAGGGTGTCGCCGGTGCGGTACACGGACGCGTTGGCGTCCATGGACTCCTGCATCTCCTTGCGGAGCTGCGCCACCGACTCGGTGCCGGTCGACTCGCGCAGCGCGTCGACCATGTTCTGCACCAGCTCGGCCGGGTTCTCCGGCAGCGGCACGAACTCGTTGTTGGCGGCGAACTCGGCGGCGGCGAGACCCGCGCGGCGGCCGAACACGTTGATGTCCAGCAGCGAGTTGGTGCCCAGGCGGTTGGCGCCGTGCACCGAGACGCAGGCGACCTCGCCGGCGGCGTACAGGCCGGGGACGACGTCGGTGTTGTTCAGCAGCACCTCGCCCTCGACGTTGGTCGGGATGCCGCCCATGCCGTAGTGCGCGGTGGGCTGGATCGGGATCGGGTCCGTGTAGGGCTCGATGCCGAGGTAGGTGCGCGCGAACTCGGTGATGTCCGGCAGCTTGGCGTCCAGCTGCTCCGGCGGGAGGTGCGTCAGGTCCAGGTAGACGTGGTCGCCGTCCGGACCGCAGCCGCGGCCCTCGCGGATCTCGCTGTAGATCGCGCGCGAGCAGACGTCGCGGGAGGCGAGGTCCTTCATGACCGGCGCGTAGCGCTCCATGAAGCGCTCGCCGTCCTTGTTGCGCAGGATGCCGCCCTCGCCGCGGGCGCCCTCGGTGAGCAGGATGCCCATGCGCCAGATGCCCGTCGGGTGGAACTGGAAGAACTCCATGTCCTCCAGCGGCAGGCCCCGGCGGTACGCCACGGCCTGGCCGTCACCGGTCAGGGTGTGGGCGTTCGAGGTGACCTTGAACATCTTGCCGGTGCCGCCGGAGGCGAACACGACCGCCTTGGCCTGGAAGACGTGGATCTCGCCGGTGGCCAGCTCGTAGGCGACGACGCCGGCCGTGCGGCCCTCGTTGATCAGCAGGTCGAGGACGTAGAACTCGTTGAAGAACTCGACGCCGTGCTTGACGCAGTTCTGGAACAGCGTCTGGAGGATCATGTGACCGGTGCGGTCGGCCGCGTAGCACGAGCGGCGGACGGGGGCCTCGCCGTGGTTGCGGGAGTGGCCGCCGAAGCGGCGCTGGTCGATCCGGCCCTGCTCGGTGCGGGAGAAGGGGAGACCCATCTTCTCCAGGTCGATGACCGCGTCGATGGCCTCCTTGCACATGATCTCGGCGGCGTCCTGGTCGACCAGGTAGTCACCGCCCTTGACCGTGTCGAAGGTGTGCCACTCCCAGTTGTCCTCCTCGACGTTGGCGAGGGCGGCGCACATGCCGCCCTGGGCCGCGCCGGTGTGGGAGCGGGTCGGGTAGAGCTTGGTCAGCACCGCGGTGCGGCTGCGCTGGGTCGACTCGATGGCCGCGCGCATGCCCGCGCCGCCGGCGCCGACGATGACCGTGTCGTACTGGTGAATCTGCATGGGGGTAAGCGCCTCTGGCTCTGCCGATTAGATGTTCGGGTCGAAGGTGAAGATCACCAGGGTGCCGAGCAGCACGGTGAACACCGTGGCGACGCCCATGATGGTCTTCAGCCAGAGCCGAGTGGAGTCCTTCTCGGCGTAGTCGTTGATGACGGTCCGCATGCCGTTGGCGCCGTGGAGCATGGCGAGCCACAGCATCAGCAGGTCCCAGCCCTGCCAGAACGGCGAGGCCCAGCGGCCGGCCACGAAGGCGAAGCCGATCTTGGAGACGCCGCCGTCCAGCACCAGCATGATCAGCAGGTGGCCGAGGATCAGGAAGACCAGCACCACGCCGGAGAGCCGCATGAACAGCCACGCCAGCATCTCGAAGTTGGTACGGGTGCGGCGCGGGGTCTTCTCGGTGCGCGTGCGGGCCGGCTCGACGACGAACGCGTCGGCAGGGTTGCCGGTACCCAGGCCCTGGCCGGTGTGGGCCTGGGCGGACGGGACGACAAGAGTGTCGGAGATCTCGTTGGCCATCGCGGATCAGCCCCCGAACCAGGTGCGAAGAGTGTGCTGAAGGATCGGGTAGAAGGCGCCGGCCATCAGGACGACCCACACGCCCACGACGGTCCACAGCAGCTGCTTCTGGTACTTGGCACCCTTCGACCAGAAGTCGACCGCCACGACCCGCAGGCCGTTCAGCGCGTGGAACAGGATGGCGGCGGTGAGGCCGTACTCCATCAGGTTCACGAGGGGCGTCTTGTACGTCTCGATGACGGTGTCGTAGTCCTGCGGGGAGACCCGGACCAGAGCAGTGTCGAGGACGTGCGCGAAAAGGAAGAAGAAGATGAGGACGCCGGTGACTCGGTGAGCCACCCAGCTCCACATGCCTTCCCGGCCGCGGTACAGCGTTCCAGCCGGCACGGAAAACCCTCCGGAAGCGATTGGGGGCTCGGCCGGCTTCGGTGTCGGTCAGCCCGGCCGGGTACGGTCCACCGGCCGCGAGCATCCTATCGACGCGTTGTCGGGAACCGCCTCCGGGGGGCTCAGGTGTGATCAATCAGGCACTCACGGCCTAACGCGGCCCCGATTCGTGACAGGCTGTGCCGGTGCGGTCGCACTGCGGTGCCGATCGTCCGACCCGCCATGCCCGGACCGAGCCGTACGAGGACCGCCTTGCCCCTCCGCCCCACCGCCGTCCTCTGCTGCACCGTCCTCTGTGGTGCCGTGCTGCTGTCGGCGGTCGGCTGCACCACCGTCTCCGCCTCCGCGGACCGGGCGGTGCCGGCCGAGCGCACCCTGGACGCCGCCGGACTGCGGGCTGCCGCCGTCACCGCGGCCGACCTCGGCGCCGGATGGAGCGTCACCGTGATGAGGCCCGAGCCGGGGCGCCCGGCGCCGGCGGCGGGGCGCGAGACGGCGGACGTGCCGGCCTGCCAGCCCGTCCTGGACGCGCTGGCGCCGGACAAGGGGAAGTCCGGCCCGCTCGCCGAGACCGATCTGAGCGTGGCCCCGGCCGGGCGCCCCCGGGCCACCGTCTACGCCGGGCTGCTCGCCTTCGAACCCGGCCGCGCGGAGCAGGTCCGCCGCGCCCTGGACGTGCTGCTGACCCGGTGCCGGACGTTCCGCTCGACGACCCCGGTCGACGGTGCGAGCCGCGGGCCCGGCGCCAAGGGCGCCCCGGCCAGGCCCGTCACCACCCTGCACCGTCTGGAGCGGGCCGAGGCCGCCGTGCCGGAAGGGGTGGACGCGGTCACTGCATTCACCCTGACGGGTGAATCGGGCGGCATCGAGCTGCGCCGCCGTGCCGTGGTCGCCCGGGTGGGCACGGCACTCGCCTTCTTCTCCACGCTCGGCACCGCGGCCGAGCCCGCCCCCGTGCCGGACGAGCGGATCGTCCGGGCACAGGCGGCGCGGCTGCGGGCGGCCCAGCGCGGGTGACCGGCCGGGGCGGTGCGCCGGCCGGTCGTCAGCGGGCTCCGGCCTCCGCGGAGTGCCTGGCCACCAGGTGGGCCAGCCGCATCAGCGCTATCCGGCGCAGCTCGTCCGCGGAGACCAGCCGTTCCTCGTCCGGGTCGTTGGCCAGCCGGGTGCGGATGGAGGTGAGCACGGTGTCGAGCATCTCCTCGGGGGCCACGCCCTCCAGACAGACCACGAAGACATGGCCGAACCGTGCCTCGTACGCCGCGTGCGCCGCCCGCAGCGCGGTGTGCGCGGCCTGGCTGCCGGGCGCCCGCATCCCGAGCAGCGGCTGCGGCATCCAGCTCTCGTCCGCCAGGGCCTCCGCGAGGTCGGCCGGGCGCAGGTCGTAGGAGGCCTCGCTCGCCGCGGCGAGCAGGGACTCTATGTCGGGGTAGGGCCGGTGGGCGGTGAGGCGCAGGGCCCAGCGGTGGCTGCCGCAGCAGGCGAGCAGGGCTTCTTCGGCGGCGCCGGCGTCGGCCTCGTTGAAGCGGTGCAGCCCGAGCAGGGACGGATCCGTCGAAGCGTCGGGACGCTGCGGCGGGATGTCGCTGGCCAGCGGGTCCTCCTCGTGAGGGCGGGAAGGGGGGATGCTCCAGAGACGAAAGGTAGGTGCTGCACAGTTGCGCGGCGGACCGGAGAAGAGCGGAGAAGGGGAAAGGGGGCCGGGCACGCAGACGTGCACCCGTGCACTCGTGCTGTGCCATCAAGGTAGTTGAGGGCACATCAGTTGGGGAGGGAGCGCGCAGAATTCACTCGATCGAGCTATCAAGTTGTGACGTTGACGCTTCTTCGTCAGCTCGCTCCCTCCGGACGACCCCTGGACGCCCCTGGACGGACCCCCTGTGGAGCCCGTCGTGGGGCCGCCGCCGCGGCCGGCTCAGAGCTCGCGGTGCACCTTGTGGTTGGCGGCCTGCGCGCGGGGGCGGACGACCAGCAGGTCGATGTTGACGTGCGGGGGCCGGGTGACCGCCCAGGACACGGTGTCCGCGACGTCCTCCGAGGTGAGCGGCTCGGCGACGCCCGCGTACACGGCGGCGGCCTTGTCCTCGTCTCCGCGGAAGCGGGTCACCGCGAACCCCTCGGACTTCACCATGCCGGGCGCGATCTCGATCACCCGGATCGGCTCTCCGCACAGCTCCAGCCGGAGCGTGGCCGCGATGGTGTGCGCGGCGTGCTTGGCCGCGACGTACCCGCCGCCGCCCTCGTACGCGGCCAGGGCCGCGGTGGAGGACATCACGAGCACCGTGCCGTCGCCGGTGGCGCGCAGCGCGGGCAGCAGCGCCTGCGTCACGTTGAGCACGCCGATCACGTTGACCTCGTACATGGCCCGCCAGTCGGCCGGGTCGCCGCTCTCCACGCTCTCCGCGCCGATGGCGCCGCCGGCGTTGTTGACCAGCACGTCGACCCGGCCGATCCCGGCCGCGAAGGCGTCCACGGCCGCCCGGTCGGTGACGTCCAGGGTGCGGGCGCGGCCGCCGATCTCCTTGGCCAGCGCCTCGATCCGGTCGGTGCGGCGCGCGGTCAGCACCACGTCGAAGCCGTCCGCGGCCAGGCGGCGCGCGGTGGCCGCGCCGATCCCGCTGCTGGCGCCGGTGACGACGGCCACCTTCTGCTCGGTCATTGCCACTCCCACAAAAACGGTCCGGTCTGCACCGCCGATCATCTCAACCGGCTCCCGGCCGGTCGCGGGCGGCGTCCCGGCCACGGCCTCCACCCGCTGCCGGGCTCCTGGGACTAGATTGCGAAGCCCGGCCAGTCCGCGTCCCGGGCCCCGCCGCCCGGGCTCCCCACCACGGAGGACCGCCATGCCGTCCGAGCCCCGCCGCTCCGAGTCGGGCCTGCCGATCGAGCCGCTGTACGGCCCCGAGAGCCTCGCCGGATGGGACCCGGCGGAGAGGCTCGGCCGGCCCGGCGAGTACCCCTTCACCCGGGGCGTCTACCCGACCATGTACACCGGGCGGCCGTGGACGATGCGGCAGTACGCGGGCTTCGGCACCGCCGCCGAGTCCAACGCGCGCTACCGGCAGCTGATCGCCAACGGCACCACCGGCCTGTCCGTCGCCTTCGACCTGCCCACCCAGATGGGCTACGACTCGGACGCCGCCCTCGCGTCCGGCGAGGTCGGCAAGGTCGGCGTGGCGATCGACAGCGTCGAGGACATGGGCGTGCTGTTCGACGGCATCCCGCTGGGCGAGGTCTCCACCTCGATGACCATCAACGCGCCCGCCTCGGTGCTGCTGCTGCTCTACCAGCTGGTCGGCGAGGCCCAGGGCGTCCCGCCGGCCCGGCTCTCCGGGACGGTCCAGAACGACGTGCTCAAGGAGTACATCGCCCGCGGCACCTACATCTTCCCGCCGAAGCCCTCGCTGCGGCTGGTCGCCGACGTCTTCCGGTACTGCCGGGCCGAGATCCCGCGCTGGAACACCATCTCGATCTCCGGCTACCACATGGCCGAGGCCGGGGCCGACCCCGCGCAGGAGATCGCCTTCACGCTCGCCGACGGCATCGAGTACGTCCGCACCGCCGTCGCGGCCGGCATGGCGGTGGACGACTTCGCCCCGCGGCTGTCCTTCTTCTTCGTCTCCCGCACCACCCTGCTGGAGGAGGTCGCCAAGTTCCGTGCCGCCCGGCGGATCTGGGCCCGCGTCATGCGGGACGACTTCGGCGCGAAGGACCCGAGGTCGCAGATGCTCCGCTTCCACACCCAGACCGCCGGCGTGCAGCTCACCGCCCAGCAGCCCGAGGTCAACCTGGTGCGGGTCTCCGTCCAGGCGCTGGCCGCGGTGCTCGGCGGCACCCAGTCGCTGCACACCAACAGCTTCGACGAGGCCATTGCGCTGCCCACCGAGAAGGCCGCCCGGCTGGCCCTGCGCACCCAGCAGGTGCTGGCCCACGAGACCGACGTCACCGCCACCGTCGACCCCTTCGCCGGCTCCTTCGTCGTCGAGCGGATGACCGACGAGGTGGAGGCCGCGGCGCTGGACCTGATGGCGAAGGTGGAGGAGGCCGGCGGGGCGGTCGCCGCGATCGAGCAGGGCCTGCAGAAGGCCGCGATCGAGCGGACGGCCTACCGGATCCAGCAGGAGCAGGACTCCGGCACCCGCACCGTGGTCGGGGTGAACCGCTTCCGGCTGGACGAGGAGGAGCCGTACGAGCCGCTGCGGGTCGACCCGGCGATCGAGCAGCAGCAGGCCGCCCGGCTGGCCCGGCTGCGCGCCGACCGGGACGGCCGGGCGGTCCGGAGCGCCCTGGACGCCCTGCGCCGGGCGGCCGGCGGCCCGGACAACGTGCTGTACCCGATGAAGGGGGCGCTGGCCGCGCGGGCCACGGTGGGCGAGGTGTGCGACGCCCTGCGCGAGGTGTGGGGCACGTACACCCCGGTCGACCGGTTCTGACGGCCTGCCGGGGGCTCCGCCCGGACAGCCCGTCAGGGGCGTGCGCCGGTGTGCGGCCGCTGCCGCGGCGGCTGCCGTGTCCACCCGGGGGCGGGGCTCGTTGGGCAGGGCGGCGATCACCAGGAAGGCGGCTGAATCGGAATGTCATACCCATCTGCCAGGCCGCTATGCACCGAAAGGGGCACGACTTCGCGGGAAGTCGGGCCAAATCCCCTCCACCGGCCTACTCTTGTTGAGGTGAACGATCCTCAGCCCGTTGATCGGGCCGCCCTCGCCACCGCCGTCCGCCCCGGCTCGGACCTCCGCGCCCGGGTACGGGCGCACGAGGCCGAGCTGATCGCGTTCCGCCGCGATCTTCACCGGCACCCGGAGCTGGGCCGCCAGGAGTTCCGCACCACCCGGCTGCTGCGCGAGCGGCTGACCGAGGCCGGGCTGGAGCCGCGGGTGCTCCCCGGCGGCACCGGGATGACGGTCGACATCGTGCCGGCGGGCACCCCCGAGGGCACGCCGTTGCTGGCGTTCCGGGCGGACATCGACGCGCTGCCGATCGACGACGCCAAGACCGACGTGCCCTACCGCTCCACGCTGCCCGGGCGGGCGCACGCCTGCGGGCACGACGTGCACACCGCGGTGGTGCTGGGCACGGCGCTGGTGCTGGCCGAGGCGGCCCGGTCGGGCGAGCTGCGGCAGCCGGTCCGGATGATCTTCCAGCCGGCCGAGGAGGTCATGCCGGGCGGGGCGCTGGACGTCATCAAGGCGGGCGGGATGGAGGGGGTCGGCCGGATCTTCGCCGTGCACTGCGACCCCAAGGTGCAGGTCGGCCGGATCGGCCTCAAGGTCGGCCCGATCACCTCGGCCTGCGACCGGCTGCTGTTGTCGCTCGACGGCCCGGGCGGCCACACCGCCCGCCCGCACCTCACCACCGACCTGGTGACCGCGGTCGCCCGGATGGCTGCGGACCTGCCGGCGGCGCTCGGGCGCCGGATGGATCCGCGCTGGGGCGTCAGCCTGGTCTTCGGCCGGATCGCGGCCGGCTCCGCGCCCAACGCCATCCCGCAGCACGCCGAGCTGGAGGGCACCGTCCGCTGCCTGGAGCTGGCCGGCTGGCGGGAGGCCCCGGAGATCCTGGACGAGCTGATCGCCCGGATCGCCGAGACTCACCGGGCGAAGTGGACGCTCGACTACCACCGCGGCGTCCCGCCGGTGGTCAACGAGCACGTGTCGATCGGCCAGCTGGAGCGGGCGATGACCGCGTGCTTCGGCGACGGGGAGGCACCGGTGGTGGAGGACACCGAGCAGAGCCTCGGCGGCGAGGACTTCTCCTGGTACCTGGAGCACGCGCCGGGCGCGCTGGCCCGGCTCGGTGTCCGCGCCCCGCACGAGAAGGGCGTCCGGGACCTGCACCAGGGCCGGTTCGACGTCGACGAACGGTCGATCGGCATCGGGGTGGAGCTGTTCTGCGCGCTCGCCCTGGAGCACGCGGGCGTCTGAGGGGGCCCGCCCGCAGGCCGCGCCGGCCGCAGCCCGGCGCGGCTTCGGCCTGTCGTGGACGCATCGGCGTAGGGTGGTGTCCTGATACCACTCGGTAGTGACATCGTGTTGAGCAATGGTGGCGGTCTGTCCGGTTTCGTCCGGGCGGATGACCACATTTTGATAACAACCCGAATGCCTCCGCAGGCCGTAATACAACCGTGTTCTACGCGCGTTACGGTGGCGCTCGACCACGCCAAACGGGTGTGTGAGAAGGAGATACTCCCTTGCGCCGTTCACTGAAGCTCGCCGCGGTAGTGCTCTCGGGTTCCCTGGGCATCGCCTCGCTCGCCGCTTGCGGCGCAAAGAGCACCGACAACACCTCGTCCGGCGCCTCCTCGGGCGCCGCCTCCGGCATCAAGGTCGGCATGGCGTACGACATCGGCGGTCGTGGCGACCAGTCGTTCAACGACTCCGCCGCCCGCGGTCTCGACCAGGCGAAGGACCAGCTGGGCGTCCAGGTCACCGAGGCCGAGGCCAAGACCGGTGAGGCGGAGGCCGACAAGGAGGCCCGCCTCAAGTCCCTGGTCAGCGCCGGCTACAACCCGGTCATCGCCGTCGGCTTCGTCTACCAGGCCGCGGTCGAGAAGATCGCCAAGGAGAACCCGAACGTCAAGTTCGCGATCATCGACTCGGCGTCCGACACCCAGCCGAGCAACGTCACCTCGCTGACCTTCTCGGAGCAGGAGGGCTCGTACCTCGCCGGCGTCGCCGCCGCCTCCAAGAGCAAGGCCAAGCACATCGGCTTCATCGGCGGCGTGCAGTCCGAGCTGATCAAGAAGTTCGAGGCCGGCTACAAGGCGGGCGCCAAGTCCGTCGACCCGAACATCGTGGTCGAGACCACCTACCTCACCACCCCGCCGGACTTCAGCGGCTTCACCGACCCCGGCAAGGGCAAGGAGGCCGCGCAGGGCCAGCTCGACAAGGGCGCGGACGTCATCTACTCGGCCGCCGGCTCCTCCGGCAACGGCTCCATCGAGGCCGTCGCCTCCAAGGGCAAGTGGGCCATCGGCGTCGACTCCGACCAGGCCAACCAGCCGGCCCTGTCCAAGTACAAGGCGAACATCCTGACCTCCATGGTCAAGAACGTGAACGTCGCCGTGTTCGACTACATCAAGTCGGTCAAGGACGGCAACCCGATCACCGGCGTCAAGAACTTCGACCTCAAGGCCGAGGGTGTGTCGCTGGCCCAGACCGGTGGCTTCCTGAAGGACATCCAGCCGAAGCTCGACGCCGCCACCCAGGCGATCACCTCCGGCGCCACCAAGATCCCCACCACCCCGGAGAACTGATCCGGCGCTCCTGACCACCGCCTCCTGCCCGGCGGTGGCACCGGGGCCGACGACATCACCGGAGGGCCCGGCGGGGCGCGTAGGACGCGTCCCGCCGGGCCCCGCCCGTTCCACCCACAGACACCAGGCACTCCGGCGCAACGGTGCGCACGACGACCACAGGAGATCGCCATCACCGCTTCCGATCCCGCCCTCGACCAGGGCGGCACCCCCAGCGCGGGGACGGCGACACCGGCCGTCGAACTGCGCGGCATCACCAAGCGCTTCCCCGGCGTCGTGGCCAACCACGACATCGACATCACCGTGCGACGCGGCACCGTGCACGCCCTCATGGGCGAGAACGGCGCCGGCAAGTCCACCCTGATGAAGATCCTCTACGGCATGCAGAAGCCGGACGAGGGCACCATCGCCGTCAACGGCAAGCAGGTCCAGCTCAACACCCCGGCGGACGCCATCGCCCTCGGCATCGGCATGGTGCACCAGCACTTCATGCTCGCCGACAACCTCACCGTCTGGGAGAACATCGTCCTCGGCGGCGAGAAGCTCCACGGCATGGGCGCCAAGGCCCGGGCGAAGATCCAGGAGATCTCCGACCAGTACGGCCTGGGCGTGCGCCCGGAGGCCCTGGTCGAGGACCTCGGCGTCGCCGACCGCCAGCGCGTGGAGATCCTCAAGGTCCTCTACCGCGGCGCCACCATCCTGATCCTCGACGAGCCCACCGCCGTCCTGGTGCCCCAGGAGGTGGACGCGCTCTTCGACAACCTCCGCGAGCTGAAGGCGGAGGGCGTCACCGTCATCTTCATCTCCCACAAGCTGCACGAGGTGCTCGCGGTCGCCGACGCGATCAGCGTCATCCGCCGCGGCACCACCGTCGGCGACGCCGACCCCAAGACCGTCACCGCCCGGCAGCTCGCCGAGCTGATGGTCGGCGCCGAGCTGCCCTCCCCGGAGAGCCGCGAGTCGACCGTCACCCAGGACGAGATGCTCCGCGTCGACGGCCTGCGGATCGCCAAGACCGACGCCGAGGGCATCGAGCGCGTCGTCCTCGACGACATCTCGCTGCGCATCCGCCGCGGCGAGGTCCTCGGCATCGCCGGCGTCGAGGGCAACGGCCAGGCCGAGCTCGTCGAGGCCATCATGGGCATGCTGCCGCTGGACGCGGGCACCGTGACCCTCGGCGGCAAGGACGTCACCAACGAGCTGACCCGCGCCCGCCGCGAGGCCGGTGTCGGTTACATCCCCGAGGACCGCCACCGCCACGGCCTGCTGCTGGAAGCCCCGCTCTGGGAGAACCGCATCCTCGGCCACGTCACCGAGACGCCGAACTCCAAGGGCGTCCTGCTCGACCCGGCCGGTGCCCGCAAGGACACCCAGCGGATCGTCGAGGAGTTCGACGTCCGCACCCCCGGCATCGAGGTCACCGCGGCCTCCCTCTCCGGCGGCAACCAGCAGAAGCTGATCATCGGCCGCGAGATGAGCCACAACCCCAAGCTGCTGGTCGCGGCCCACCCGACCCGCGGCGTGGACGTCGGCGCCCAGGCGCAGATCTGGGAGCACATCCGCAGGGCCCAGCGCGAGGGCCTCGCCGTGCTGCTGATCTCCGCCGACCTCGACGAGCTGATCGGCCTCTCCGACACCATCCGGGTGATCTACCGCGGTCGCCTGGTCGCCGACGCCGACCCCGCCACCGTCACCGCCGAGGACCTCGGCACGGCCATGACCGGTGCCGCCCGCGGCCACATCGAGTCCGAGCCCGAGGCCGTTGCCGAGGAGCGGGCCGCCTCGGCCGAAGGCACCGATGCGGCCTCCGACCACACCGCCGACGACGACACGCAGGCGGGGGAGTAATCCATGACCAGTCCCAACCCGCCCGCCAAGCGCTCGTTCGCCTCGCGGTTCGACGGCGAGAAGATCCTGCTCGCCCTGGCCGCGCCCGTGCTGGCCGTGCTGCTCTCGGTGGCGATCTGCTCCCTGCTGCTGGCGGTCTCCGGCAAGGACCCGTTCGACGCCTTCGACGTGATGATCCGGTACGGCACCGCCTCCGACGGCCAGGTGCTGACCCTCAACCGGGCCACCGTCTACTACATCGCCGGTTGCGCCGCGGCGTTCGGCTTCCGGATGAACCTGTTCAACATCGGCGTCGAGGGCCAGTACCGCCTCGGCGTGCTGTTCGCCGCCTACGTCGGCAGCCAGGTCGACCTGCCGTCCTTCATCCAGATCCCGCTGCTGCTGGTCACCGCCATGCTCGTCGGCGGTCTGTGGGCCAGCGTCGCCGGTGTGCTGAAGGTCTACCGCGGCGTCAGCGAGGTCATCTCGACCATCATGCTGAACGCGATCGCCACCGCCGTCGTCGGCCTGCTGCTCCTCCCCGGCCGCTTCGCGCCGGCCAAGAGCGCCAACGCCAACGTGATCCAGACCGCACCGGTCTCCGAGTCGAGCCACTTCTTCTCGATCGAGACCGCCGGCGGCACGCTCTGGGGCTTCATCTTCGTCGCGATCCTGATCGGCGTGCTGTTCCAGTTCACCCTGACCCGCACCCGGTTCGGCTTCGACCTGCGCGCCACCGGCCGCTCGGAGACCGCCGCCAAGGCGTCCGGCGTCAACGTCAAGCGCATGGTGCTGACCAGCATGGCGGTCTCCGGTGCCATCGCCGGCCTCATCGGCATCCCCGAGCTGCTGCAGAGTTCGTTCTACTTCGGCCAGAGCATCCAGCTGAACCTCGGCTTCATCGGCATCTCGGTGGCCCTGCTCGGCCGCAACAGCCCGATCGGCATCGCCTTCTCCGCGCTGCTCTTCGCCTTCCTGGACGTCTCCGGCACGCAGCTCCCGCTGCAGGGCGACTACCCGCAGGAGATCGTCGTCGTCATGCAGGGCACCATCGTCATCTGCGTCGTCGTCGCCTACGAGCTGGTCCGCCGCTACGGCCTCAAGCGCCAGCAGCAGAAGGTCGGCGCCGAGCTCGCCGCCCAGGCCGCCGCGGCCGCCAACAAGGAGGTTGCCGCGTGAGCACCGCCACCACCGCCCGGCCGAAGACGCCGGGAGCCCCGACGAAGAAGCCGAAGATCACCTGGCCGGTCGTGCTCCTGCTGATCGCGGGCGCCCTCGTCCTGGTCTCCGCCGTCGGTGCGGCCACCGACAACCACGGTCTGACCGCCTCCGGCCAGATCACCGCGGCCCTCGGCGCCGCCGTCCCGATCGCGATGGCCGGTCTCGGCGGTCTGTGGTCGGAGCGGGCCGGCGTGGTCAACATCGGCCTCGAAGGCATGATGGTCGCCGGCACCTTCTGCGGCGCCTGGGGCGGCTTCCTGGTCAGCCCGTGGTTCGGCCTGCTCGCCGGCATGGCGGGCGGCGCGCTCGGCGGCCTGCTGCACGCGCTGGTCACCGTCACCTTCGGCGTCGACCACATCGTCTCCGGCGTCGGCATCAACCTGCTGATCCCGGGCATCTGCGCCTACGTGAACCGGATCTACTACCGGGACTACGTGGCCGACGGCGCCGGCGCCAACCAGTCGCCCCCGGCCGACGCGCTGCCCTCCATCACCGTCCCCGGCCTGTCGGACTGGCTGAAGGACATCGAGAACCACCACTGGTTCCTGGTCTCCGACGTGGCCGGCATCGTCGGCGGTGTGGTCACCAACCTGTCGGTGGTCATCTTGATCGCCGCCGCGCTCATCGTCGCCAGCTACTTCCTGCTGTGGCGCACGGTGTTCGGCCTGCGCCTGCGCTCCTGCGGCGAGAACCCGACCGCCGCCGAGACGCTGGGCGTCAACGTCTACAAGTACAAGTACTTCGCGGTCATCGCCTCGGGCGCGTTCGCCGGCCTCGCCGGCGCGTACCTCTCGCTGGTCGCGGCGCACTTCTACAAGGACGGCCAGACCCAGGGCCGAGGCTTCATCGGCCTCGCCGCGATGATCTTCGGCAACTGGATGCCGGGCGGCCTCGCCATCGGCGCCGGCCTGTTCGGCTTCACCGACAGCCTCCAGCTGCGCGACGCGGACAACGTCCACGTGCTGCTGCTGGTCATCGCGCTCGCCATGGGCCTGCTCGCCATGTGGCACGGCTACCGCCGCAAGTACACCGCCGCGGTGATCAGCCTGGTGGTCGGCGGCGGCCTCGGCCTCTGGTTCGCGCTGACCGACTCGGTGGAGCGCCCGCTGATCGTCGCCACGCCGTACGTGATCACGCTCGTCGTGCTCGCACTGGCCTCGCAGCGCCTGCGTCCGCCGAAGGCCGACGGCCAGATCTACCGCAAGGGCGAAGGCAAGTGACCGCCGCAGCACCGGCACCCGACTGGGAGGCGCTGCGGGACGCCGCCCGCGCCGCCATGGGGCACGCGTACGCGCCGTACAGCAAGTTCCCGGTCGGTGCGGCGGCGCTGGTCGACGACGGGCGGATCGTCACCGGCTGCAACGTGGAGAACGCCTCGTACGGGCTCGGGCTGTGCGCCGAGTGCGGCCTGGTCTCCGCGCTGCACGCCAGCGGCGGCGGCCGGCTGACCGCGTTCACCTGTGTGGACGGCGCCGGCACCCTGCTGATGCCCTGCGGCCGCTGCCGGCAGCTGCTGTACGAGCACGGCGGCCCGGAGCTGCTGGTGGACCTGCCGTCCGGGGTGAAGACCATGGACGAGGTCCTGCCGGACGCCTTCGGACCGGAGCGGCTCTAGCACGCTTCGTTGTTACGCGCGTAGAGTGTCGCGCAGAGCCCCCCGGGGCCCTGCGCGGCACTCTTCGCCTTTCCCGCACCCTGAGCCGCCCTGCACCTCTTGGAGACCCCATGGACGCCCCCTCCGTCATCCGGACCAAGCGCGACCGCGGAGAGCTGACCGACGCCCAGATCGACTGGGTCATCGACGCCTACACCCGCGGCGAGGTCGCCGACGAGCAGATGTCGGCCCTGGCGATGGCCATCCTGCTGAACGGCATGAACCTCCGCGAGATCAGCCGCTGGACGGACGCGATGATCCGCTCCGGCGTCCGGATGGACTTCTCCTCGCTCGGCGTGCCCACCTCCGACAAGCACTCCACCGGCGGCGTCGGCGACAAGATCACCCTGCCGCTCGCCCCGCTGGTCGCCGCCTGCGGCGCCGCCGTCCCGCAGCTCTCCGGCCGCGGCCTCGGCCACACCGGCGGCACCCTCGACAAGCTGGAGTCCATCCCCGGCTGGCGCGCCCTGCTCTCCAACGAGGAGATGCTCCAGGTCCTCCGCGGCACCGGCGCGGTCATCTGCGCCGCCGGCGACGGCCTCGCCCCCGCCGACAAGAAGCTCTACGCGCTGCGCGACGTCACCGGCACCGTCGAGGCCATCCCGCTGATCGCCTCCTCGATCATGTCGAAGAAGATCGCCGAGGGCACCGGCGCGCTCGTCCTCGACGTCAAGGTCGGCTCCGGCGCCTTCATGAAGAACCTCGGCGACGCCCAGGAGCTCGCCCGCACCATGGTCGGCCTCGGCAAGGCCGCCGGCGTCAACACCGTCGCCCTGCTCACTGACATGTCCACCCCGCTCGGCCTCACCGCCGGCAACGCGCTGGAGGTCCGCGAGTCCGTCGAGGTGCTGGCCGGCGGCGGCCCCGCCGACGTCGTCGAGCTCACCCTGGCGCTCGCCCGCGAGATGCTCGACGCGGCCGGCGTGCACGGCAAGGACCCGGCCGACGCCCTGCGGGACGGCTCCGCCATGGACCACTGGCGCCGCATGATCGCCGCCCAGGGCGGCGACGTCGACGCCCCGCTGCCGGTCGCCCGCGAGCAGCACGTCATCCCCGCCCCCGCCTCCGGCGTGCTCACCGCCCTCGACGCGTACGCCGTCGGCGTCTGCGCCTGGCGCCTCGGCGCCGGCCGCGCCCGCAAGGAGGACCCGGTGCAGGCCGGCGCCGGCGTCGAGATGCACGCCAAGCCCGGCGACACCGTGGTGGCCGGCCAGCCGCTGCTGACCCTGCACACCGACACCCCCGAGCGCTTCGACTACGCGATCGAGGCCCTCAAGGACGGCGTCGCGGTCGCCCCCGAGGGCACCTCCTTCACCCCGAACCCGATCGTCCTCGACCGCATCGCCTGACCGGAACCGACCACCCCGGGGCTGCCGGCGCCCGCCTGCCCGTCAGGCGTACGTCAGCAGCCCCGAGGTGTCGACCCGCCAGGGGCCCACGGCGACGGTGTCCCCGAACGCGAAGTGCGTCCGCGAGGCGTACCCGGGTTCGTCGTGCACGATGCCGGTGCCCTTGCGGGGGTCGACCAACAGGTAGAGCGGGATGCCCATGGCGGCGTAGTCGCGGACCTTGGCCTCGTGGTCGTTCTCCGGGTCGGACTTCGAGACGACTTCGACGACGAGCAGGACCTCGTGGGGGAGGAACGAGGGCTGTTCCCTCTCCAACGCCTCCTCGGCGAACACCATGAGGTCCGGGCAGCGCAGCCGGCCGAGGCCGACGTCCTCCAGATCGGCGCCGGGGTGGGCGACATACCCCGGATGTGTCGAGGGGAGCTGGGCGTTGAGCTGTCGGGCGATCCTCAGCACGGCGAGTTCGTGGCGATTCACCGGAGGGAGCGTCAGCCGGATCGCCCCCTCCGAGATCTCCGTCCTGCCGACGCCCGGCAGCGGGGGAAGTCCGTCGAGGATCTCCCGCAGCCGGGCGTAGTCCGTTGACGCGGTACTCATGCGTCGGAGGGTAGTGCGCGGCCGTCCGTCAGCGGGCCGTGGCGAGGGCGCGGCGTTCGACGGCTGCGCGGCGGGTGGCGTAGAGGGTGATGCCGGCGGCGAGGGCCATGGCGGACAGGCCCACGGCGGCGGCTCCGGACCAGCCGGTGGCGTGGTAGGCGTCGGCGCCGATCGTGCCGCCGAGGCTGTTCCCGAGGTAGTAGGCGATCAGGTAGAGCGCCGAGGCCTGGGCGCGGCCGGTGGTGGCGGTGCGGCCCACCGCCGAGGAGGCGGTGGCGTGGCCGGCGAAGAACCCGGCCGTGATGAGGACGAGCCCGGTCAGGGCGGCCGCCAGCGAGCCGGAGAGCGAGAGCAGCAGGCCCGCGGTGGTGAGGCCGATCGCCGCGTAGAGGGTGCCGCGGCGGCCCAGCCGGCCGACCAGCTTCCCGGCGAAGGCCGAGGAGGCGGTGCCGACCAGGTAGACCACGAAGATCGAGGCGGCCACCGACTGCGGCAGGTCGAAGGGCGCGGCGACCAGCCGGTACCCGACCGTGTTGTAGACCGCGCCGAACACCGCCATGAAGAGCAGCCCCAGGGCGTACAGCCGCAGCAGCAGCGGGTTGCGCAGGTGCCCGCCGACGGTGCGGGCGAGCGCGCGGGCGTCCACCGGGGCCGGGGTGAAGTTCCGGGCCGCCGGGATCAGTGCGCGGAAGGCGAGCACGGAGAGCAGCGCCAGCAGCGCGGAGACCGCGAGGCCCCAGCGCCAGCCCCAGACGGCCGCGGCCCAGCCGGAGACGAGCCGTCCGCTCATCCCGCCGATCGAGTTGCCGGCCACGTACAGCCCCATCGCCGAGGCCAGCGCACTCGGGTGGACCTCCTCCGCGAGGTAGGCCATCGCGGTGGCGGGCAGCCCGGCGAGTGCGGCGCCCTGCAGCACCCGCAGCACCACCAGGGTGGTGAGGTCCGGGGCGAAGGGCAGCGCCAGCGCCAGTACGGCGGCGGAGGCGATCGAGGCGGTCATCACCGCCGTCCGGCCGTACCGGTCGGAGAGCGCGCTGGCGGGCAGCAGTGCGAGGGCGAGGCCCAAGGTGGCCGCCGAGGCCGTCCAGCTGGCCTGGCCGGGCGTCAGGTCGAGGTCGGCAGAGAGGATCGGCAGCAGGCCCTGCGTGGAGTACAGCAGGACGAAGGTGGCCACACCGGCCGCGAAGAGGGCCAGGTTGGCGCGCCGGAAGGCGCGGTCCCCCGGGCGGAGGCGGCGGTCGGCGGCGGAAGGGGACGACGGCGAGAGGGCACCCGGCAGCGTGGCTGCGGATGCCCCGGTACTGGCGGGCGACATGCCTCGAACGTAGGGCCCGTGCGGCTGATGCGTCCAATGCATGAATCGTGGAGAATCCATGCCATGACGCATGACAGCAGCTCACTGCCGCCCCGCCCGGCCGAGCTGGACCCGGAGTCGCCCGTGGTCCGCCTCACACCACAGCTGGCGCAGTTCGCGGCGGTCGCACGGCTGGAGCACGTCACCCAGGCCGCACAGCTGTTGGGCATGCCGCAGCCGACGCTCTCCCGCGCGGTGGCACGGCTGGAGGCCGAGCTCGGCGTCGACCTGCTGGCCCGTCAGGGGCGTACCGTGCGGCTGACCCGGGCCGGCCGGCTGCTGCTCGTCTCGGTGGAACGGGCGCTCGCCGAACTGGAGCGCGGTGCGGAGACGGCCCGGGCCGAGGCCGATCCGGCGGCCGGCCGGGTCGCGTTCGGCTTCCTCCACACCATGGGGACGGAGGCGGTGCCCGCCCTGCTGCGGGACTTCCGCACCACGCATCCGCGGGTGCGGTTCCAGCTGGTGCAGGACTACGTCGCCGCCATGCTGGAGCGGCTGCGGGCCGGCGAACTCGACCTGTGCCTGGTCTCGCCGCTGCCGGACGCGCCCGACCTCACCGCCCGGCACCTGGACGAGCAGCGGCTGCCGCTGGCCGTCCCGGCCGACCACCGGCTGGCCGGGCGGCGGCGGATCAGGCTGGCCGAGGTGGCCGAGGAGCCGTTCGTCGCGGTCGAGGAGGGGTACGGGCTGCGGGTGATCACCGACGGGTTCTGCGCGGAGGCGGGCTTCGCGCCGCGGATCGCCTTCGAGGGCGAGGAGGCGGAGACCCTGCGGGGGCTGGTCGCGGCCGGGCTGGGGGTGGCGCTGCTGCCGCCGGCGCTGGTGCCGCGGCCGGGTGTGGTGGAACTGGAGGTGACCGCCCCGCGGACCCGGCGGGCGATCGGCCTGGCCTGGGTGACGGGCCGACCGCTCACACCGCCGGCGGCGGCCTTCCGCGACTTCGTGCTGTCCCGCAAGGGCGTACTGCTGGGCGGGCACTGAAGGGGGCACCCCGAGGGCGCCGGGGACACTTCCCGGCCGAAGGCCGGGGGCGGCACTGCGCAATTCGGACGGGGTCGCCGTGCAGATCACGGGCCGGCCCGTGCTGCCGTGATCGCCGCACCCGGACTGCGCAGTTCTCCCCGGCCTTCGGCCGGAGGTGCCCCCACGCGCCCCTGATGTGACCACCGACTGCCCTGGGTCAGGCGAGGGTGGTGGCGAGGCGCTCCAGGACGTCGGGCCAGCCCTTGCCCATGCCGTCGAGGGCGGCGCGGCCCATCGGGGAGTCGAGGTCGAAGCCGGCGTGTTCGAGGAAGAGCCGGGTGCCGTGGCCCTCGGGGGCGAGCCGCCAGGTGATCGTGGTGTCCAGGTTGCCCTCGGCGAAGGTGTACCGCAGGAGCCGCTCCTCCTCGACCGCGGTGACCTCGCACTGCTGCCGCCCCCAGGGCCCCATGTCCAGGGTGAAGCGGTGCCCGACGACCGGCCGGACGTCGCCCGCCGCCCACCATCGGGCGTGCAGCTCGGGGTCGGTGAGGGCGCGCCAGACGGCGGCCGGCGGGTGCGGAAGGAAGCGGTCGCAGTGGATCGTGTCGGAGTCGGTCACGGTCTCTCCTCGTCGAGCAGGTCGCTGAGGGCGCTCATGCGCTCGCGCCAGTAGTGTTCGAACGGATGCAGCCAGGAGCCGACCTCGGCCAGCGGCCCGGCGTCGAGGTGGTAGTACCGCTGCCGGCCGCGCGGCTCCTCGCGGACCAGCCCGGCCTGCCGGAGCACCTGGAGGTGCTCGGAGACCGCGGGCCGGCTGAGGTCGAACCGGCCCGCCAGGTCGTTGACCGGCCGCGGGCCCTCCAGCAGGGCTGCGAGCAGGGCGCGCCGCACGGGGTTGGCGAGCGCGCCGAAGACGTCCGTTGCCATGCCCGAACCATAGGTCGGGAATTTCCGACGCGTCAAGCGTCGGAAATCTCCGACATGACGACACGCGGGCGGATCGAGTAGGAATCTACGCGCGTAGGAGCTACACTCCCGCAATGGAGAAGCAGATCCCTGCCACCGCGGGCACCACAGGCCCCCGCATTCCCACCGCCGACCAGATCGCCCGTGCCCCGAAGGTGCTCCTGCACGACCACCTCGACGGCGGGCTGCGCCCGGAGACCATCGTCGAACTCGCGGCCGCCTGCGGCTACGAGGGCCTCCCCACCACCGACCCGGTCAAGCTCGGCGAGTGGTTCCGCGAGGCGGCCGACTCCGGCTCGCTGGTCCGCTACCTGGAGACCTTCGCGCACACCTGCGCCGTCATGCAGACCCGCGAGGCGCTGGTCAAGGTCGCCGCCGACTGCGCCGAGGACCTCGCCGCCGACGGCGTCGTGTACGCCGAGGTCCGGTACGCCCCCGAGCAGCATCTGGAGGCCGGGCTCACCCTCGACGAGGTCGTCGAGGCCGTGAACGAGGGCTTCCGCCTCGGCGAGGCCAACGCCCGCGCCGCCGGCCGCCGCATCCGGGTCGGCACCCTGCTCACCGCCATGCGGCACGCCGCCCGGTCCACCGAGATCGCCGAGCTGGCCAACCGCTACCGCGACCAGGGCGTGGTCGGCTTCGACATCGCCGGCGCCGAGGCGGGCCACCCGCCCACCCGGCACCAGGCCGCCTTCGACTACCTCAAGGGCGAGAACAACCACTTCACCATCCACGCCGGCGAGGCCTTCGGTCTGCCGTCGATCTGGGAGGCCCTGCAGTGCTGCGGCGCCGACCGGCTCGGCCACGGTGTCCGCATCGTCGACGACATCACCGTCGGCGAGGACGGCTCGGTGCAGCTCGGCCGCCTCGCCGCGTACGTCCGCGACAAGCGCGTCCCGCTGGAGATGTGCCCCACCTCCAACCTGCAGACCGGCGCTGCCGCCTCCTACGCGGAGCACCCGATCGGGCTGCTCAGCCGGCTGAAGTTCCGGGTCACCGTCAACACCGACAACCGGCTGATGAGCGGCACCAGCATGAGCCGCGAGTTCGGGTACCTGGTGGAGGCCTTCGGCTACACCCTGGGCGACATGGAGTGGTTCACCGTCAACGCGATGAAGTCCGCCTTCCTGCCCTTCGACGAGCGCCTCGCCATGATCAACGACGTGATCAAGCCCGGCTACGCCGAGCTCAAGGCGGAGTGGCTGTTCTCGGGCGCCTGAGCCCGGGTGTCCGCCCCCTCCCGGTCCGCCGGGCGGGGGCGGGGCCGTCGCCGGGGCCCCGCTCCCGTCCGGTCGCGGTACCGCCGCCGGCCATCCTGGGATCGTCCGACTAATCAGTCCTGTGAGTGACGCTCCGTTGATCCGTATTCGATGTTCTCACTACGGTGTGCCAGTCACTGCTGACCCGGTGTGACGGCGGGTGCTCCCCGGGGCGGCCGCATCACGGGCACCGACGAGGACTCGAGGACCAACGCATGAAGCAGGCAACTCTGAAGGCCGCCGGCACCGCCGCTCTGGGCGTCGCGATCGCCGCAGCGGCCGCCGGCACCGCCTCCGCCGCCGCCCCGGGCGGGCTCGGGCTCCCGACCAGCGCGCTGACCAACCCCGGCGTGACCGGTGCGGTGCCCGGCGCCGTCCAGAAGGTGCCCGGCGGCAACGAGGTCACCCAGGCCGTCGGCACCCTCAACCCGGAGGTCGGCGGCAAGCTGACCCCGGCCGCCCCGGCCGAGGCGCCCGCCCCCGAGGCGGCTCCGGTCGCCGACGCCGCGCCGGAGGCCGCCGCGGACCGTGCCCTGCCGCCCGTCCCCGGCGCCCAGGGACTGGAGAAGACGCCGGTCGGCGGCGTGCTCGGCACCGTGAGCGGCCTCGGCGCCGGCGGCGGCCTGCCCGGCATCGGCGGCTGACACCGCACGCGCCGACGGCGAAGGACCGCCCCCGGGTTGCGGGGGCGGCCCTTCGCCGTCGGTCACGGCTCCTGCGGGAGCAGCAGCCAGAGCGCCAGGTAGATCAGGAACTGCGGGCCGGGCAGCAGGCAGGACAGCAGGAAGATGATCCGCACCGTCCACGGGGTGAGGCCGAAGCGCTTCGCCAGCCCGGCGCAGACGCCGGCGATGACGCGGTTGTGGCGGGGGCGGGCGAGCTTGCTCATCAGAGGACTCCCAGGTCACGGGCCCGGTCCGGTCCGTCCGGCGGGCATGTGTCCATCGTGCTCGTCCGGCCCGCGGAAAACGTCAGCCCCGATACCGATCCACACCCCTGGCATCTCACCGGGGCGGCGGACGGCGCTCTCAGGGTCCCCCTCAGGGCTGCCCCCGAGACCGCGGCCCCGGAGCCGGCTGCTGCGGTGGTGCAGTGGGGTCGTCCGGCGGATCGGCGGGCACGGCGACTTCACGCGGACGAACGGAACGGCTGGCCGAAGTGGCCCGTCCGAACCCGCCCGCGGTTACCGTGCGGTGGGGCTGCTGGAGGCGAACGGGGCCGCGGGGGACGCGAGTTCGTACCTGAACTGGTGCGGCTCGGCCGACTCGCGGGGGCGCTCGGCGCGCGCCCGGTTGCGGCTGCGCGCGTTCAGCAGCAGGGCCCGGGCGGCCGGGACGACGAGCAGGTGGCAGGCGGCGGCGCCCGCGGTGCCCAGGATGATGTCGTCCACGTTCAGCACATGGCCCGGGGCCCAGCTCTTGAGGATCTCCAGCCCGGTGGCGAGCAGGGCGGCCCCGCCGACCGTGCGCAGGAAGGACGGCAGCCAGGCCGTCCGCAGCCGGCCGGAGGCGAGCGGCAGCAGCACCCCGAACGGGGCGAGCGGCAGGATGCCGGTGGCGAGCTCCCAGGCACCGGCGTACCCGCCCAGGGTCAACGCCCGCTCGACCGAGGCCAGCGGGGTGAGGTTGGCCGGGTAGGTCCACCCCACGGCGGCCGGGCGCAGGACGAGGCCGACCAGCAGCAGGCCGTACACCACCGGAAGCAGCCGCGCGGCGACCCGCAGCGGGCGGAACGCGCCCTGCGGGGGCGAGGTCCGACCGGTCGGCTCGCCGTCCTCGATCGCTTCGTCCCCGGTCACTGCGCCGGTGCGGGTGGTGGTGCCATGTCGGTGCACAACCGGGTGGACGCGACCTCGGCCGCGGACGGTTCCACACCGGTTCCCGGGGCTGTCACGGGCAGTGCGAGGCCGAAGCGCTCGGCGTCGTGGTCGTGCTGAACAGCGGTGCCGGGCTCTTCGCGGCCCCTGCCGTCGCCCCCGGTGCCGCCGGGGACGCCTCCCCGGGGGTCTGCTGTCCGGACTGGGCCCCGGCCCGGGTGCCCGTCGCGGTCGGGGCGGCGGACGCCGTCGGCGTGGCCGCCCGGGGGACCTGCACCGGCGTGGGGCAGGCAGTGCGGCTGGCGGGCGCCCCGGCGTCCACCGGGACCGCCGTCGGGCGGATGCCGCAGCCGGCCGCGGCCCCCGCCAGCAGGACCAGCGCCGCTGCCCTCCGTACCGCGCTCACTGTTCGTCCTCCAGGCTGGGCGGGGTGTGCGGCAGGGTCAGGGTGAAGACCGCTCCGCTCTCCGCGTTGGCGGCCGTGATGGTGCCGCCGTGTATCTGTGCATTGGCCATCGCGATGGACAGGCCGAGGCCGCTCCCCTCGGACCGGGCCCGGCCCTTGTCGGCCTTGTAGAAGCGGTCGAAGACGTGCGGCAGGACTTCCTCGGGGATGCCGGGGCCGCTGTCGCGGACCTTGACGACGACCTGGTCGCCCTCCTCCCGCACCACGACCCGCACCGGCGAGCCGCCGTGCTTGAGCGCGTTGCCGATCAGGTTGGCGAAGACGACGTCCAGCCGGCGCGGGTCGGCCATCAGCCGGACGCCGCGCGGGGCGTCCACCTCGACGGCGTCGTACCATGCGCGGCCGTCGATGCAGGACATCACCAGGTCGGCCATGTCCACCTCGTCGGCGACCAGCTTGGCGGTGCCGGCGTCGAAGCGGGTCACCTCCATGAGGTTCTCCACCAGGTCGGAGAGCCGGCGGGTCTCGCTGACCACCAGCCGCACCGCGGGCTCGATCATCGGGTCGAGCGAGTCCGCCTCGTCCTCCAGGATGTCGGTGACGGCGGTCATCGCGGTGAGCGGGGTGCGCAGTTCGTGCGACATGTCGGCGACGAACCGGCGGCTCTGCGCCTCGCGTGCGCTCAACTCCTCGACCTGGTGCGACAGGGACTCCGCGGTGCGGTTGAACGTCCGGGCCAGGTCGGCGAGTTCGTCGCCGCCCTCGACCTCCAGGCGGGTGTCCAGCTTGCCCTCGCCGAGCCGCCGGGCGGCCTCGCCGAGTCGGCGCACCGGCCGCAGCACGGTCGCCGAGGCGGCCTGCGCCAGCAGCGCCGAGCCGATCAGCGCGAGCAGCGTCGCGATCGCCAGCGACCAGCCGAGCGTGTTGAGGTCGGCCCGCTCGTCCTCCAGCGACTTGAACATGTAGGCCGTCGGCCCGGACGGCACGACCTTGGTGCCGCCCACCAGGAACGGCCGGTTCCCCAGGTTCACCCGCTGCCAGTACAGGTGGTACGCGTACGGGTTGCCGGCGCCCACGTCGCGCGGGGTGGCCACCGCCCGCTGCAGGGCCTCCGGCACGTTCGCCAGGGTGAACCGCGCCGGGTCGGAGGAGACCTTGCACCCCGGCAGCGCCGGATCGTCCACCACCACGTCGTAGTTGAGCCCGGAGGACGCCACCTGCTGCGCCAGCTCGGAGAGTTGGGGGCAGTCGGGCTGCAGCGGCAGGTCGGAGACGTTCCGGGTCAGCGAGACCCTGAAGTCGTTCAGCGCGGTGTCCTGGGCGCGCTTGAGGACGGCGTCGCGGTTCAGCCAGTACGCGATGCCGGAGGCGGACACCGCGGTGATCAGCGCGACGGCGGCGAACACCGCGATCAGGCGGACCCGGAGCGAGCGCAGGCGCCGCCACGGACCGGAGCGGCGGCGCTGCGGGGTCTGGGGGTCAGTCAACGGGTCTCACAGACGGGAACGGGAGGAACAGGCGGCCGGTCGGTCACTGGGAGGGCGGGTCGAGCCGGTAGCCGACCCCGCGCACGGTGCGGATCAGCGTCGGCGCGGACGGCACGTCCTCGACCTTGGCCCGCAGCCGCTGCACACAGGCGTCCACCAGCCGGGAGTCGCCCAGGTAGTCGTGCTCCCACACCAGCCGCAGCAATTGCTGCCGGGACAGCGCCTGGCCCGGCCGGCGGCTCAGCTCCAGCAGCAACCGCAGCTCGGTCGGGGTGAGTTGGAGATCCATCCCGTCCTTGGTCACGGTCATCGCCGAGCGGTCGATGACCAGGCTGCCGTAGGTCGAGGAGTCGGAGCTCTCCCGTTCGCCCCGGCGCAGCACGGCCCGGATGCGGGCGTCCAGCACGCGCGGCTGCACCGGCTTGACCACGTAGTCGTCGGCGCCGGACTCCAGGCCCACCACCACGTCGATGTCGTCGGAGCGCGCGGTGAGCAGGATGATCGGCAACTGGTCGGTCCGGCGGATGCGGCGGCACACCTCGAAACCGTCGATGCCGGGCAGCATGACGTCCAGCACGATCAGGTCCGGACGCTGTTCCTTGAACAGCTTCAGGCCGTCCTCGCCGGAGGACGCGGCGGCCACACGGTGGCCCTGGCGGGTGAGGGCGAGTTCGAGACCGGTCCGGATGGCGTCGTCGTCCTCGATCAGAAGCAGGAAAGGCACGGCCTCATTCTGGCCCACCCGGGCCCGCAGATCACCCACCCGGGTGGTTGCTGAACGGTCGCGGGAACCGGAGGCGCCGATTCTGTCGTCCGGCGGGGTGTGGCACAGCTGCGGCCGGAACCGCCGGAGGCTGTGACAGCCCTGTGACAGTCGGCGGACACCGCCATGACGACGGGCGGGCAGGATTTTCCTTGTCGCCGGGAACGACCGGGTGAAACCGGAGGGAACGGCGACGGGGAACCGCACGTACCGACCATGGGGGCGCACGATGAACGCAACGCTTCTGACCCGCAACGCGGCCGTCCGCGCAGCGCGTTCGACCGCGAACCCGCGGACCAGGTACGAGGTGCGGACCGACGAGACGTCCGGTGCCGTGATCGTACGGGGGTGCGCACACCGCACCGGCGCCCACCGCCCCAGTGGCGGCGGGCACGTGGGGGAGCTGTACGGGATCGGCCGCAAGGGGAGTGCGGCCGACAGCAGCTCGACCCTGACGCTCCGGGGAGTTCTCCCGGTCGGCGGCCAGGGCCGGGGCATCCCGATGGGGGAAGGCCTGCGCGGCGCCGGCTCGGGGGAGCCGGACGCCCGCCAGGCCGCAGGCACCACGCTGCTGCGGCTCACGCCCGCAGCAGCGGGTGCCGAGGACGGTCGGCAGGGAGGCGCGCAGGGGGAGCGCTCGGCCGAGGCGGTGGACCGCATCGCGGAGTTCACCGCGTACGTGCGCGAGCGCCGCGCCTCCCTGTACGCCACCGCGTACCACCTCACCGGTGACCGCTACGAGGCCGAGGACCTGCTGCAGAGCGCGCTCTTCAGCACCTACCGCGCCTGGGACCGGATCACCGACAAGGCCGCGGTCGGGGGCTACCTCCGCCGCACCATGACCAACCTGCACATCTCCGCCTGGCGGCGCCGCAAGGTCAACGAGTACCCGACCGAGGAGCTGCCGGAGACGGCCGGCGACACCGACGCGATGGGCGGCACCGAGCTGCGCACCGTGCTGTGGCAGGCGCTGGCCAAGCTGCCGGAGAACCAGCGGACCATGCTGGTGCTCCGCTACTACGAGGGCCGCACCGACCCGGAGATCGCCGACATCCTCGGCATCAGCGTCGGCACCGTCAAGAGCAGCATCTGGCGCGCCCTGCGCCGGCTGCGCGACGACGAGCAGCTCAACCGCACCGGCGACACCGTGCACGCCTTCGGCGAGCTGGTCGCCTGACAACAGAACTCCCGTCGGGGGACGGGTGAAGGGTTCGCGGATTCGCGGCAGGCCTACTCGGGGGAGTGGCCGGCCGACGGGGGAACGTCCGCCGACCCTGACATGCAGGAGCCCGGTGCCGGGGAGAGGCACCGGGCTTCTGTGCGTCGTTCGGGAGCCGCCGCCCGGGGCGGCCGGCCGGGACGGGTCAGGCGTTGGCGGGCTCGGGGCGGCGGACGGCCAGTGCGGTGATCCGCCGTTCGGCCTCCGGCCCCGCGCAGGCGTGGGCGCCGAGCCCGACCTGGCGGGCCACGATGCCGCGCTCGGCCCGCATCAGCCGCCAGCCGCGGCGCAGCAGGTACGGCACCGATTTGCGCCCTTCGCGGAC
The DNA here is from genome assembly GCF_040680995.1 of Kitasatospora sp. NPDC051914. Classification (NCBI taxonomy): domain Bacteria; kingdom Bacillati; phylum Actinomycetota; class Actinomycetes; order Kitasatosporales; family Streptomycetaceae; genus Kitasatospora; species Kitasatospora sp. NPDC051914. The sequence continues at coordinate 9,641 of NZ_JBFAXX010000019.1, read as the reverse complement.
GTCCCGGCGGAAGCGCCGCCAGGCGGTCGTGGTGGCCCGGTTGCGCAGGCAGATCGCCGCGCCGAGCAGCCCCTCGGCCTCGCAGCGGCCGACGAGTTCAGCGGCGAAGATGCCCTCGGCGACGAACGCGGGCGCGCCGTCCAGGGAGAGCGGGCGGGAGCCGGTGCGGCCGTTGGCCGGGATCGAGTACACCGGGACGTCGGCCCGGCCGTCCTCGGCCAGGGCGCGGATCGCCGCCATCGCCTGGTCGGCGTGCCAGGACAGCGGGGAGTCCCAGTCCGTCCCGCCGTCGGGCAGCTGCGGCAGCGTCGGGTCGTCGCCGTCCTTGTAGAAGTCGTCGAGCTGGAGCACCGGGAGGCCTGCGCGCTCGGCGAGCGAGGACTTCCCCGATCCCGAGGGGCCCGACAGCAGGACGACGCGGGCGCGCAGGGTCGGCGCCGGGTTCAGCGGGGAGTCACTCACGGGACACCAGTCTGACGCATCCGGGGCGCCCGCCGGTACCGGTCGGACGCCCCCGGGCCAATCTCACACCGCACACGCCAGCCCCGGCGGGCTCACGCCCCCTGCAGGGCCAGCTTCGTGGTCACCAGGTACCGGGTGTGCACCTGCACCAGCAGGGCCGGGCCGCCGTCCGGCGGCAGGTAGCCGGTGGCCGCCCAGTCCTGGTCGTACCAGGCCTCCGGCTCGGGATCGTGGTGCTCGCCGCCCAGCGCGAACTCCAGCCCCGGGAACGCGCGGCACGTGAAGACCGCGGTGCGGCCGCCGGGGGTGAACAGCAGCCGGCCGTCCCGGTACTCGGCGGGCCAGCCCGGGCGTTCGGAGCGGACCGCGCAGGGGATGCGGAACGGCCGCCCGGCCCGCAGCCGCCGGTGCGCCCGTCGTGCCCGCAGGGCCCGCAGCGGCCCGTCCGCGAGCAGTACCGCCAGATCGGTGCCGATCTCCCACATGTGCTTCGTCCCCTCCGGTTCGGTGTTCCGACCGGTAGGACTCACGGGCCGGGCCGGGGAGTTGCCCGCCGACCGGCCGATTCCGGGAGCGACGAAAGTAGGGCCCGCACCCCCGGTCGGGAGGGTGCGGGCCCTACTTTCGTCGCGGCGGACGCCGCTGTCCTGGGTGCAGCTGCGGGTCAGATGCCCATCGGGTGCCAGACCGTCTTGGTCTCCAGGAAGGAGGTCAGCCGCTTGGTGCCCGGCGCCTCCGTCCAGTCCGCGGCGGCCGGGTCGGCGGCCGGCCGCAGGACGCGCTTGAGGGTCTCCGCGGCGGCCGCCTCCAGGGCGGCGGCCGCGCCCGGCCCGTCCGGCTGGATCGCGCCGGTCAGGTCGATGCCGTTGACGTCCTGGTGGGACGCCAGCGTCGGGGCGATGTCGGCCGTCCGGCCGGACAGCACGTTGACCACGCCGCCGGGCAGGTCGGAGGTGGCCAGCACCTCGCCGAGCGACAGCGCCGGCAGCGGCGCGTCGGTGGCGGCGGCGACCACCACGGTGTTGCCGGTGGCGATCACCGGGGCGATCACCGACACCAGGCCGAGGAACGAGAAGCCGTGGCCGGCCTGCGGGGCCAGCACGCCGACCACACCGGTCGGTTCGGGCGTCGACAGGTTGAAGTACGGCCCGGCGACCGGGTTGGCGTTGCCGGCGACCTGGGCGACCTTGTCCGTCCAGCCCGCGTACCAGACCCAGCGGTCGATCGCGGCGTCCACCAGCGCGGCGGCCTTCTTGGCGCCCAGGCCCTCCGCGGTGGCCACCTCGGCGATGAACTGCTCGCGGCGGCCCTGCAGCATCTCGGCGACCCGGTACAGCACCTGGCCGCGGTTGTACGCGGTGGTGCCGGACCAGCCCTTGACCGCGGCGCGCGCTGCCACGACGGCGTCCCGGGTGTCCTTGCGGGTGCCGAGCGGGGCGTTGGCGAGCCACTGGCCCTTGGAGTCGGTCACCTCGTACACCCGTCCGCTCTCGGACCGCGGGAACTTCCCGCCGACGTACAGCTTGTAGGTCTTGAGGACGTCAAGACGCAGTGCCACATCAGACATCGAGGTAGGCCTCCAGACCGTGCCGGCCACCCTCGCGGCCGTAACCCGACTCCTTGTAGCCGCCGAACGGCGAGGCCGGGTCGAACTTGTTGAAGGTGTTGGCCCAGACCACACCGGCCTTGAGCCGGCTCGCCGTCCACAGGATGCGCGAGCCCTTCTCCGTCCAGATGCCGGCGGAGAGGCCGTACGGGGTGTTGTTGGCCTTCTCGACCGCCTCGGCGGGGGTGCGGAAGGTCAGCACCGACAGCACCGGGCCGAAGATCTCCTCGCGGGCGATCCGGTGGGCCTGGCTCACGCCGGTGAACAGGGTCGGGCGGAACCAGTAGCCGGTGCCCGGCAGGTCGCAGGACGGCGACCAGCGCTCGGCGCCCTCGGCCTCGCCGGAGTCGGTCAGCTCGGTGATCCGGGCCAGCTGCGCCGAGGAGTTGATGGCACCGACGTCGGTGTTCTTGTCCAGCGGGTCGCCGACCCGCAGGGTCGACATCCGGCGCTTGAGCGCCTCCAGGAACTCGTCCTGCACCGACTCCTGGACGAGCAGCCGGGAGCCCGCGCAGCAGACGTGGCCCTGGTTGAAGAAGATGCCGTTGACGATGCCCTCGACGGCCTGGTCGATCGGCGCGTCGTCGAAGACGATGTTCGCGGCCTTGCCGCCGAGCTCCAGCGAGAGCCTGGTGCGGCTGCCGGCCAGCTGCCGGGCGATCGAGCGGCCGACCGGGGTGGAGCCGGTGAAGGCGACCTTGTCCACGTCCGGGTGGGCGGTCAGCGCGGCGCCGGTGCGGCCGTCGCCGGTGACGATGTTGACGACGCCCTTCGGCAGACCGGCCTGGCGGCAGATCTCGGCGAAGCGCAGCGCGGTCAGCGGGGTGGTCTCGGCCGGCTTGAGGACGACCGTGTTGCCGGTGGCCAGCGCCGGGGCGATCTTCCACGCCAGCATCATCAGCGGGAAGTTCCACGGGATGACCTGGGCGGCGACGCCGACCGGCTTCGGGTTGGGGCCGTAGCCCGCGTAGTCCAGCTTGTCCGCCCAGCCCGCGTAGTAGAAGAACCACGCGGCGACCATCGGCACGTCGAAGTCGCGGGTCTCGCGGATCGGCTTGCCGTTGTCGATCGACTCCAGCACCGCCAGCTCGCGGGAGCGCTCCTGGACGATCCGGGCGATCCGGAACAGGTACTTGGCGCGCTCGCTGCCGGGCAGCGCCGACCAGTCGGCGAAGGCCTTGCGGGCGGCGGCGACCGCGCGGTCGACGTCCTCCCCGGTGCCCTGCGCGAACTCCGCCAGCACCTGCTCGGTGGCCGGGTTGACGGTCTTCAGGGCCTCGCTGCCGGAGGAGTCGACGAACTCGCCGCCGATGAAGTGGCCGTACGAGGTCGCGATGTCGCCGGCCGCGGCCGGGGACTCCGGCGCGGGCGCGTACTCGAAGAGGCCGCCGCGGGGGGCCTGCGCCACGGGCTCGTCGGTCTTCTTGGTGTTCTTGGCCATCTGTCTCAGTCCACCGTCACGTAGTCAGGGCCGGAGTACCGTCCGGTGGTCAGCTTCTGGCGCTGCATCAGCAGGTCGTTGAGCAGGCTGGAGGCGCCGAAGCGGAACCAGTGCGGGCTCAGCCAGTCGTCGCCGAGGGTCTCGTTGACCATCACCAGGTACTTCATGGCGTCCTTGGTGGTCTTGATGCCGCCGGCCGGCTTCACGCCGACCTGCACGCCGGTCGCGGCGCGGAAGTCGCGGACGGCCTCCAGCATCAGCAGGGTCACCGGGGGAGTGGCGTTCACCGCGACCTTGCCGGTGGACGTCTTGATGAAGTCCGCGCCGGCCAGCATCGCCAGCCAGGAGGCGCGGCGCACGTTGTCGTACGTCTGCAGCTCGCCCGTCTCGAAGATCACCTTCAGGTGGGCGGAGGTGCCGTCGGGACGGCGGCAGGCCTCCTTGACCGCGGTGATCTCGTTGAAGACGTCCAGGTAGCGCCCGGACAGGAAGGCGCCGCGGTCGATCACCATGTCGATCTCGTCGGCGCCGGCGGCGACCGCGTCCGCGGTGTCGGCGAGCTTCACCGGCAGGGCCGCGCGGCCGGCCGGGAAGGCGGTGGCGACCGAGGCGACCTGGATGTCGGTGCCGCGCAGCGCCTCCTTGGCGGTGGCGACCATGTCCGGATAGACGCAGATCGCCGCGACCCGCGGGGCCGTCGGGTCGGACGGGTCGGGGTTCCGGCCCTTGGTGCACAGCGAGCGCACCTTGCCGACCGTGTCCGCGCCTTCCAGCGTGGTCAGGTCGATCATCGAGATCGCCAGGTCGATGGCGTACGCCTTCGCCGTGGTCTTGATCGAACGGGTGCCGAGGGTGGCGGCGCGAGCCTCCAGGCCGACCTGGTCGACGCCGGGCAGGCCGTGCAGGAAGCGGCGGAGCGAGGCCTCGGACGCCGCGACGTCCGCGAGGCCGCTGGCCGCAGCGCCAGGGGCGTGGGCTGCAAGAGTGGACATAGTCACCAGACCAGCATATCTACGCGCGTAGCGATCCGCTAGGGGCCCCGGATTTCGATGCCGGACCGAGATGTGGCCGGTCATGGGTGCCTCCCCGGCGCGGCGGCGCCGCTTGCGCCCGGTGCGGCGGCGTGTTCGAGCGCGGCGCGGGCGGCCGGGAAGAATGCCAGGGTGACTTCCGCAGCCGAACAGCCCGCGCCCCGCAAGAAGACCGGCCGACGCCCCGGCGGTGCCGACACCCGGCGCACGGTCCTGGAGGCCGCGCGGGCCGAGTTCGCCGCCCGCGGCTACCAGAAGGCCAGCATGCGGGCGATCGCCCGGGCGGCCGGGGTGGACGCCGCGCTGCTGCACCACTACTTCGGCAGCAAGGACAAGCTGTTCCTGGCCGCCCTGGAGTTCCCGATCGACCCGCGCACGGTGGTCGACCAGGTGCTGGCCGGCGACCGGGCGGCGGTCGGCGAGCGGGTCGCCCGGTTCGTCCTCGCCCTGTGGGACCGGCCGACCGTCCGGGACAGGCTGCTGGCCGTGCTGCGGACGGCCGCCGCCTCCGAGGAGGTCGCCGGGCTGATGCGCGGCTTCATGGTGACCGAGGTGGTCTCCCGGCTCGCCGCCGACCTCGACGTGCCGCAGCCCGAACTCCGGGTCGAGCTGGTGATGTCGCAGATCCTCGGGCTGGCCATGGCCCGGTACGTGATCGCCGTCGAACCGCTGGCCTCGGCCGCCCCCGAGGAGGTGCTGCCGCTGCTCGCCCGCACCGTCCAGGGCTACCTCGTGGAGCCCTGACGCCGGAGACGCGTGGCCGGCCCCGACGGGTGCGGGGGGCTCGGGGGCGGGCCGATCAGGTGCCCCCACGTCCGCGGCCCGTCTCCGGGTGTCTTGACGGGCCGCCTGCGGCGCGCAAAACTCATCGCATGATGAATTCAGCGGCGGGGCCCGGCCCCGCGATCCGGACCACCGGGCTCACCGTGGTCCGCGGCGGCCGCCCCGTGCTGCACGGCCTCGACCTGGAGATCCCGCGCGGCTCGGTCACCGGCCTGCTCGGCCCCAGCGGCTGCGGCAAGACCACCCTGCTCCGCTCGATCGTCGGCGTGCAGCGCACCGCCGGCGGCGAGGTCGAGGTGCTCGGCCGCCCCGCGGGCCACGCCGACCTGCGCCACCGGGTCGGCTACGTCACCCAGGCGCCCTCCGTCTACGCCGACCTCAGCGTCACCGAGAACCTCGCCTACTTCGCCGCCGTCCTCGGCGCACCGAAGAGCGACCCCGCCCGGGTGATCCACCAGGTCGGCCTGACCGGCCATGAGCACGACCCCGCCGGCCGGCTCTCCGGCGGCCAGCGCGCCCGCGTCTCGCTCGCCGCCGCCCTGCTCGGCACCCCCGAACTCCTCGTCCTGGACGAACCGACCGTCGGCCTCGACCCGGTGCTCCGCCAGGACCTCTGGCAGCTGTTCCGCTCCCTCGCCGAGGACGGCGCCACCCTGCTGGTCTCCAGCCACGTCATGGACGAGGCCACCCGCTGCGACCGCCTGCTGCTGATGCGCGACGGCGGGCTGCTCGCCCACGACACCCCGGCCGCGCTGCTCGACGCCACCGGCGCCGCCGACATCGACACCGCCTTCCTCCGCCTCGTCGAGGGCGCCCCCGCCGACACCGCCGACGCCCTGGAGGGCGGCCGATGAGCACCCAGCGCACCCTCGCCACCGCCCGCCGCGTCCTCGCCCAGCTGCGCCACGACCCGCGCACCGTCGCCATGCTGCTGGTCGTCCCGTGCGTCCTGCTGACCCTGCTCCGCTACATGTACGACGGGCAGCCGCAGGCCTTCGACCGGATCGGCGCCGCCCTGCTCGGGATCTTCCCGCTGCTGGTGATGTTCCTGGTCACCTCGGTCGCCATGCTGCGCGAGCGCACCACCGGCACCCTGGAGCGGCTGCTCACCATGCCGCTCGGCAAGCTCGACCTGCTGCTCGGCTACGCCCTCGCGTTCGGGCTCGTCGCCCTCGTCCAGGCCGCCCTCGCCTCCGCGCTCACCATCGGCCTGCTCGGCCTGGACGTCGCCGGCCCCACCTGGCTGCTGTTCGCCGTCGCGGTCGGCGACGGCCTGCTCGGCATGGCCCTCGGCCTGTTCGTCTCGGCCTTCGCCGCGACCGAGTTCCAGGCCGTGCAGTTCCTGCCCGCCGTCCTGCTGCCGCAGTTCCTGCTCTGCGGCCTGTTCGTGCCGCGCGAGCAGATGGCCGACGTGCTGCGCTGGGCCTCCGACGTCATGCCGCTCTCCTATGCGGTCGACGCCATGAGCAGGCTGACCGTGCACTCCGGCGTCGGCGGCGAGGTCGTCCGCGACCTGGCGGTCATCGCAGGCTGCGCCCTGCTCGCCCTCGGCCTCGGTGCGGCGACCCTGCGCCGCCGCACCCCCTGACGGCCGCGCCGGCCGGCCCGCCAGGCCCGCGCACCGTGACCCGCACGAACCACCGGCCCCCGGTCCCCGGGGCCGGTGGTTCCCATGCGGCAGAATCGTCCTCATGACCGATTCCGACGGCACGCCGCACCCCGGCCCGGCCGCACCCGAGGAGCAGTACGCCGACCGCGTCTACCGCTCCGGCCCCGGCATCATCTCCGGTGTCCTGCTGCTCGCCGTGGCCGCCTGGCTGATCGGCGACGCCGTGATCTCCGGCACCGGCCGCACCCCCTGGGTGGCGCTGGCGGCCGCGCCGGTCTTCGTCTTCCCGGTGATCGCCTACACCCTGCGGCCCGCCGTGTACGCCAACGAGCGCCGCCTGCTGGTCCGCAACCCGCTGCGCACCGTCCACGCGCCGTGGTCGGAGGTGGAGGGGCTGCGCTCCGGCTACTCCGTCGAGCTGTTCGCCGGCGGCCACAAGTACCAGGTGTGGGCGGTGCCGGTGTCGATCCGCCAGCGCAAGGCCGCCACCCGGCGCGCGGCGCGGGTCGCCAAGGACGGCACCCCGCAGCCCACGGTCCGGCCCGGCGAGAACGACCCCACCCGGGCCTGGTCCGACCAGGTGGTCGGTAACCTGCAGGAGATGGCCGAGCGGTGCGCCGGCAAGCCCGAGGCGAAGGGCGAGGTGTCCGTCAGCTGGTGCTGGTGGGTGATCGCCCCGACCGTGCTCGGGCTGATCGCCCTGGTCACCCTGATCGTCGCCGGCTGACGGCCGGCCGCCGTACGGACAGCGCAGTACGGACGCCGCAGCGAACGAAGGGGCCCGCCGACCACTGGTCGGCGGGCCCCGGTGCTGTCGAGGGCGCCTCCCGGCCGGCGAAGCGGGGTGCCGGCCGGGAGGCGCCGGCCGTCAGGCGTCGATGCCTGCGGCAGCCGCGAGGTCGTGCTTGATGCCCGCGAGCAGGACGGCGGCCCGCTCGCGCGCGGCGGCCAGCCCGGTGGCACCGGCGACCGGCAGGACGACCTCCAGGTAGCACTTGAGCTTGGGCTCGGTGCCGGAGGGGCGGACGACGATGCGGGCCGAGCGGACGCCCTCGCCGGCCAGGTAGTAGCGCAGGCCGTCGGTGGGGGGCAGGTCGGCGGAGCCGGCCGTGAGGTCGTCGGCGCGCTCCACCCGGAGCCCGGCCAGTTCCACGGGCGGCCGCTCGCGGAGCCGGTGCATGGCGTCGGCGATCAGCGCCAGGTCCTCGACCCGGACGGAGAGCTGGTCGGTGGCGTGCAGGCCGTGCTCCAGCGCCAGGTCGTCGAGCAGGTCGGCCAGCGTGCGGCCGGACCGCTTGAGGGTGGCGGCGAGTTCGGCGACCAGCAGGGCGGCGGTGATGCCGTCCTTGTCGCGGACGCCGGCCGGGTCGACGCAGTAGCCGAGCGCCTCCTCGTAGCCGTAGCGCAGCTCCTCGGCGCGGGAGATCCACTTGAAGCCGGTGAGCGTCTCGGCGTAGCCGAGGCCCGCGGCGGCGGCGATCCGGCCGAGCAGGGTGGAGGAGACGATGGTGGTGGCGAAGGTGCCGCCGACCCGCTTGGCGACCAGGGCCGAGCCGAGCAGGGCGCCGACGTCGTCGCCGCGCAGCATCCGCCAGCCGCCGTTGCCCTCGACCGGGACGGCCACCGCGCAGCGGTCGGCGTCCGGGTCGTTGGCGATGACGATGTCCGGGCCGACCGAGGCGGCCGTCCGGAAGGCGAGGTCCATCGCGCCGGGCTCCTCCGGGTTGGGGAAGGCCACGGTCGGGAAGTCGGGGTCGGGCTCGGCCTGCTCGGCGACCACGGTGGGCGCGGGGAAGCCGGCCTGCTTGAAGGCGGCGAGCAGCACGTCGCGGCCCACGCCGTGCAGCGGGGTGTAGACGACGTCCAGGTCGCGCGGGCCGGCCGGGTCGAGCACGGTGACGGCGCGGTTCAGGTAGGCCTCGACGACGTCGTCGCCGAGCACCTCCCAGCCGCCCTCGGCGAGCGGGACGTCGGCGAGGGCGCCGATCGCGTCGATCTCGGCGGCGATGTCGGCGTCGGCCGGCGGGACGATCTGCGAGCCGTCGCCCAGGTAGACCTTGTAGCCGTTGTCCTGCGGCGGGTTGTGGCTGGCGGTGACGGTGACGCCGGCCGCGGCGCCGAGGTGGCGGATCGCGAAGGCGAGCACCGGGGTGGGCAGCGGCCGCGGCAGCAGGGCGGCGCGCAGGCCGGCGCCGACCACCGCGGCGGCGGTGTCCCTGGCGAAGTCCCACGACTTGTGCCGGGCGTCGTAGCCGATCACCACGAGGTCGCCGAGCTGCGGGTTCTTGCGCACGTAGGCGGCGAGGCCGGCGGCGGCGCGGATGACGACGGCCCGGTTCATCCGCATCGGGCCGGCACCGAGCTCGCCGCGCAGGCCGGCGGTGCCGAACTGCAGGCGGCCGGCGAAGCGCTCGGCCAGCCGGGACCAGGCGATGCGCTCCCCGGACTCGGCGTCGGGGCCCTCGGCGGCGGCGAGCAGCTCGGTGAGCTCCGCGCGGGTCTGCGGGTCTGGGTCCTCCGCGAGCCAGGTGCGGGCCCGGGCGAGGAGGTCGGTGGTTTGTGCCTGCGCCATGCTGCGAGCTCCAAACGGGGTGTGGGCCGGTCGGGGGGGGGGGGGGGCCCCCCCCCGGGGGGGGGGCCCCCCCCCGGGGGGGGGGGGGGGGGGGGGGGCGCGGGGGGGGGGGCGCCCCGGGGGGGTGGTAATGTCAT